>NZ_RZQE01000095.1:0-16358 GCF_004022955.1 Mesorhizobium sp. M7A.F.Ca.US.002.01.1.1
TGTCGATACGGCCCTCGAGCGTCGCCGAGCCCATATGCGGCAAAAGCACGACCTTGTTCTTGGCCGCGAGCTTCAGCAGCTTGCCGTTCAAGGCCGGCTCGTGCTCGTAGACATCGAGGCCGGCGCCGGCGATCTTGCCGTCCTGGATCAGCTTGACCAGTGCTTCCTCGTCGATGATGTCGCCGCGCGCGGTGTTGACGACATAGGCGGTGGGCTGCAGTAGCGCCAGCCGCCGCGCCGAAAGCAGATGGAAGGTTGCCGGCGTCGAGGGACAGTTGACCGAGATGATATCCATGCGGGCCAGCATCTGGTCGAGGCTTTCCCAATAGGTCGCCTCCAGCCCGTCTTCCACGGCCGGCAGCACGCGGTGGCGGTTGTGATAGTGGATCGACAGTCCGAAGGCCTTGGCCCGCCTGGCTACGGCCGTGCCGATCCGCCCCATGCCGACAATGCCGAGCCGCTTGCCCCAGATGCGCCGGCCCAGCATCCAGGTCGGCGACCAGCCGGCCCATTTCTTGTCGCCGGTGAGCACATTGGCGCCTTCCGCGAGCCGCCGCGGCACCGCCAGCATCAGCGCCATCGTCATGTCGGCGGTGTCTTCGGTCAGGACATTCGGCGTGTTGGTGACGGTGATGCCCCTCTTGGCCGCAGCCGCGACATCGATCTTGTCGACGCCGTTGCCAAAATTGGCGATCAGCTTGAGGTTGTCGCCTGCCTGAGCGATCAGCGCCGCGTCGATATTGTCGGTAATGGTCGGCACCAGAACGTCGGCTTCCTTGACCGCCGCGACCAGTTCCGGCTGCGTCATCGGCCGGTCCTCGACATTCAGCCTTGCGTCGAACAGTTCGCGCATGCGGGTCTCGACCGGGTCGGGCAGCTTGCGCGTGATGACGACAAGAGGCCTTTTTTTGCCTGCCATTGTTTCCCTCTCGAGTATTTGCCGCAATTCCGAACGCAAAACCGCTTCACAGGTTTGCTGGAATTGCTCTAACCCGATCTCGTTGAGACCTCTTTAACCAAGACCGGCGAAACTGAAAGCCGGTCGCGGTGCCGATTACCCATGTAACAAGCGGTGCCGCCGAAGACAAAGAAAAAGGGGCGCCGAGGCAAGCGCCGAAAGGAATGAAAGTGTCTGGTTTCGCGTCGCTTCGCCTGGCCCTCAGTGCAGCATTTTTCGGCGCTCTGCTTTATTCTCCGCTTACGGCGGCACAGAGTGCGGCTGCACCTGCCCAGAGCGTCGTCACGCTCGGGCCGAGCGGCCTGCCGCTGCCGCGATTCGTCAGCCTGAAATCCGGCCGCGTCAACTCGCGCGTCGGCCCCGGCGCCAACTACTCGGTCGACTGGATGTACATGAAGGCCGGCCTGCCGATGGAGATCATCCAGGAATTCGACACATGGCGCCGCGTGCGCGATGCCGATGGTTCGGAAGGCTGGATCAACCAGTCGCTGCTTTCCGGCCGACGCACGGCAATCGTCGCACCATGGCAGCGTGGCAAGGGCACCCGGCTCAATCTTCTCAACAGCCCCGACAAGGATGCAAGGGTGGTCGCGATGATCGAACCTGGCGTCATGGGTACGATCAAATCCTGCGACGGCCAGTGGTGCGAAATGACGTTCGAAGGCCACACCGGCTGGCTTGCCCAGTCGGTCGTCTGGGGCGCCTATCCCGGCGAACGGGTCAAGGACTGATTCTCTTTCGCGGTCCTGGCTTTATGCCCGATACGGCCGAGATGGGTGTCCTGGAAGCCGGTCGGCAGCTTCAGACCGTAGCCCAGCGCACGGTCGATGGCGATGTGGGCGATCCATATCAGCGCAACCGCCATCGCGGCCGTATTGCCCCACATGTGCCCGCCGAGCAGCAGCAGCACGGGCACGATCAGGATGTGCAAGGCGTTGTAGGCAAGGGCACCGACGCGCGGACCGGCCAGATAGCCCGACATCGATAGGTCAGGCGCCAAGATAAGCAATCCGAAGAGCCACCAGGAGATGCCGGTCGAACCGTAGAAAATGACGGCAGCCAGTGCCACGATCGCCCATTCGAGCCGGATTACGAAATCGAGGGGTTTCATCCCTGGCCGATAATTCTGGCTTGGCAGATGATTCTGGCCTCGCCAGTCATTCGCAGCGTTTGGGGCGCAGCCTCACTACGATGTCGACATTGGCGATCTCCATCCCTTCCGGAGGCTCCGGCAGGTTGGCAACCGTCACCGGACCGCTGTCGATGTCGAATATACGGTTTTCGCCTTCGATGTAGAAATGGTGGTGGTCGGAGGTGTTGGTGTCGAAATAGGTTTTCGCGCCTTCGACGGCGAGGATGCGCAAAAGTCCCGCCTGGGTAAACTGGTGAAGGGCATTGTAGACGGTGGCCAGCGACACCGGCACGCCGGCGGCAACCGCCTCCTCGTGCAGTTCCTCGGCCGACAGATGCCGGTCGCCCTTGGCGAAAAGCAGATCGGCCAGCGCAATGCGCTGACGCGTCGGCCTCAGCCCGGCTTCACGGACCCGCTTGTCCACAGCGACATTTTCCTTCCGGCCGTCCAGGTCCATCTTCTCGTCGAACCCCACAGTTCCGCCCCAAGACACGCCCAGAATGGCAAAAAAATGAACGTCTGCCGAAACCGGACCTCTCAGGACATATATTCTGTCGTCCGAATGCGATCAATAGCGCGCATTGACCCAGGCAGACGAGCAGGCTAAGCGCAAACGCCGGTTTCCGGCCTGAAACAGATTGTGTTAGGAAACCAACGACAAGGGCCCCCGATGGCCCGGAACGATATGGGATGAGATTGATGGCGGGTAAATCCAGCTACGAGTACGACGAATTGCTGGCCTGCGCCCGCGGCGAACTGTTCGGACCGGGCAACGCCCAGCTTCCCTATCCGCCAATGCTGATGTTCGACCGCATCACCGAGATCAGCGAGACCGGCGGCGCCTTCGAGAAGGGTTTCATCCGCGCGGAGTTCGACATCAAGCCGGACCTGTGGTTCTTTGCCTGCCATTTCATCGGCAATCCGATCATGCCGGGGTGCCTCGGCCTCGACGCCATGTGGCAACTGACCGGCTTCTACCTTGGCTGGCTTGGCGAACCCGGCAAGGGAATGGCGCTGTCGACCGGCGAAGTGAAATTCAAGGGCATGGTCACGCCCTCGGTGAAGAAGGTCGAATATGGCATCGACTTCAAGCGCGTGATGCGGGGCCGGCTGGTGCTCGGCATCGCCGATGGCTGGCTGAAGGCGGATGGCGAACCCATATACGCGGCAACGGATTTGAAAGTCGGTCTGTCCAAGCAGTCGGCGGTCGGCTGACCGGCACCCCTGGCCAGCCCCCTTGGCCGGCATCCCTGGAAGGAGTTGCGAATGAGACGTGTCGTAGTCACAGGCCTCGGCATCGTGTCGTCGATCGGCAACAATGCCAACGAGGTGCAAGCCTCGCTGCATGACGCCAGATCAGGCATCAGCTTCTCGGATTCCTTCGCCGAACACGGCTTCCGCTGCCAGGTCTGGGGAGCGCCGACGCTCGATCCATCGGCGATGATCGATCGCCGTGCGATGCGCTTCCTGAGCCAGGGTGCTGCATGGAACCACGTCGCCATGGACCAGGCGATCGCGGATGCGGGCCTCGGCGAGAGCGACATCACCAATGAGCGCACCGGCATCGTCATGGGATCGGGCGGACCATCCACCCGCACCATCGTCGAAGCTGCCGAAACGACGCTGAAGAACGGCAGTCCCAAGCGCATCGGTCCGTTCGCGGTGCCGAAGGCAATGTCGTCGACCGCATCGGCGACGCTTGCCACATGGTTCAAGATCCACGGCGTCAACTACTCGATCTCGTCGGCCTGTTCGACCTCGGCGCATTGCATCGGCAATGGCTATGAATTGATCCAATGGGGCAAGCAGGACATCGTCTTCGCCGGCGGCCACGAGGATCTCGACTGGACGATGTCGGACCTGTTCGACGCCATGGGCGCCATGTCGTCGAAATTCAACGACAAGGCATCGACCGCCTCCCGTGCCTATGACGTCAATCGCGACGGCTTCGTCATTGCCGGCGGCGCCGGTGTGCTGGTGCTGGAAGAGCTTGAGCATGCCAAGGCGCGCGGCGCCAAGATCTATGCCGAGATCGTCGGCTATGGCGCGACGTCGGATGGCTACGACATGGTTGCTCCTTCAGGCGAAGGCGCGGTCCGCTGCATGCGCCAGGCGCTGGCCACGGTTTCCACGCCGGTCGACTACATCAACACCCATGGCACATCGACGCCGGTGGGAGATTCCAAGGAAATGGGCGCCATCCGCGAGGTGTTCGGCCCAGAGATGCCGTACATCACCTCGACGAAGTCGCTGACCGGCCATTCGCTGGGCGCGGCCGGCGTGCAGGAATCCATCTACTCGATCCTGATGATGCAGGGCGGTTTCATCGGCGAAAGCGCCCATATCGAGACCCTCGACCCCGAATTCGAGGGCATGCCGATCGTGCGAAAGCGCATCGACGATGCCAGGATCGACACTGTTTTGTCCAATTCGTTCGGCTTCGGTGGCACCAACGCCACGCTCGTTTTCCAGCGCTATTCCGCATAAGGATTTGCCGGCCATGGACGGATTGATGAAGGGCAAGCGCGGGCTTGTCATGGGTGTCGCCAACGATCATTCGATCGCCTGGGGCATCGCCCGGAAATTATCCGAACACGGGGCGGAACTCGCCTTCACCTATCAGGGCGATGCCTTCGGACGCCGGGTCAAGCCGCTGGCCGACAAGCTCGGCGCCTCGCTGGTCGTGCCGTGCGACGTCGAGGACAGCGCTTCGGTCGCCGCCACGTTCGAGACCCTGGGCAACGAATGGGGCGGGCTGGATTTCATCGTCCACGCCATCGGCTTTTCCGACAAGAACGAGTTGAAAGGCCTCTACGCCGACACCAGCCGGGACAATTTCGTCCGCACCATGGTGATCTCCTGCTACTCCTTCACCGAGGTCGCCCGCCATGCGGCCACCTTGATGAAGGACGGCGGATCGATGATCACGCTGACCTATGCGGGCTCCGTCCGCGTCATGCCGAACTACAATGTCATGGGCGTCGCCAAGGCCGGACTGGAGGCCAGCGTGCGCTACCTCGCCAACGATTACGGTCCGCGCGGCATCAGGGTAAACGGCATATCGGCTGGGCCCGTGCGCACGCTCGCCGGCGCCGGCATTTCGGACGCCCGCCACATGTTCTCCTACCAGCAGCGAAACTCGCCACTGCGCCGCACGGTGACCATCGACGAGGTCGGTGGTTCGGCGCTTTATCTGTTGTCGGATCTGTCTTCCGGGGTTACCGGCGAAATCCACTATGTCGATTCCGGCTATCACATCGTTTCCATGCCGACGCTCGATGAATTGAAGCAGACCGACGGCGGGCGAGACTAACGCCTGTCGGCCAAAGGTGCGCGACGGTTTTGAAATGGCGGACATCTGAAAACACGAAGCTTAAAGCGCGCGGCTAAACCCCGTTTCAGCGCCAGTCGCATTGATCCGCTCAAGAAATACTTTCGGTCCAATAAAATTGGATTCATTCGCGGAAACTCATTTTAAGGAGATATCCGCTAGAAAGCCCCGTACTCAGGGGAACTTTCAATGCTCGCCGTCAGCAACCCGAAGCGAACACCGGTGTTCCGACTGCTCACCATAGCGAGTTCGGGTCTCGGCAGTTTCGTCCTCGGGCTCTGGGGCCTGAAGCTCGGTCTCGGCGATGGCTTTGCCGGCATCTCCGCCGACATGATGGTCTCGGTGATGGCCGCTCTTTGCGCACTGGCGGCGTCGGTCGCCGCGATGTCCTTCTTCGCCGGCGTCGATGAATCGGCGGATTTCGTCTTCACGGAAACCCATTTCGACAAGCTGACCGGCCTGGTGGCACGTCCGGCGATGGTCGGCAAGATTGCCGAGGCGGCATGCGCGACCAGCCGGACCGGCGAGCCGATGTTCCTCATCGATATCGACATCGACCGGTTCAAGCAGATCAATGACGCCATCGGCTACAGCCAGGGCGACGAGCTGATCCGCGCCTTCACCAAGCGCTTGAAGACGTGCGTGCCGCCGCGCGCGCTGATCGGACGCATCGGCGCCGGTGAATTCGCGATCCTGCTCCCCGACAACCAAGTCGCAGGGTCCTTGGAAAGCACCATAGAGAGGCTCATCGACGAGATGATGGAGCCCTATGATCTCGGTACGCACCTGCAATCGGTCAGCCTGTCGGTCGGCATCGTGGCGATGCCAAAGGACGGTGTCGATCCCGTCCTCATCCTGCGCCGCTCCAATCTGGCGCTGCAGAACGCGCGCGCCAGCGGCGTCGGCAACTGGTCCGTCTTCCATGCCGAAATGGGCAGGGTCGCCGACCATCGCCAGTGGATCGAATCCGAACTGCATACAGCCTTCGAGCGCGGTGACTTCGACCTTCATTACCAGCCGCAGCTCGATCTCCCGACCGGCCGCATCGTCGGCTACGAAGCGCTGATCCGCTGGCGGCATCCGGAACGCGGCATGATCCCGCCGATGGAGTTCATTCCGATCGCCGAGGAAACCGGCATGATCGGTCCGATCGGCGAATGGGTGCTGCGCAAAGCCTGCAGCGACGCCCGGCATCTGCCCGACGACTGCTTCGTCGCCGTCAACATCTCGCCCGTCCAGTTCATGACCAAGGACTTCGTCGGCATCGTGCGCGACACCATGACGAGCACCGGCATCAAGCCGTCACGGCTGGAACTGGAAGTGACCGAGACGGCGATGATGCAGGATCGCGACCGCGCCGCCGCCATCCTGAAGGAGCTTGCGGATATCGGCATTTCGGTCGCCGTCGATGATTTCGGCACCGGCTATTCCAATTTGAGCTACCTGATCGATTTCTCATTCGGCAAGCTGAAGATCGACCGGTCCTTCGTCAGCCGCCTCGACACGGATTCCAGCTCCGGCGCGGTCGTCTCGACCATCGTCGGGCTTTCGCGCGCGCTCGGCGTCAGCATCATTGCCGAAGGCGTCGAGACCGAAAGCCAGGCGACACTGCTCAGGGCAGCCGGCTGCGAGGTGGTGCAAGGCTACCTGTATGGCAGGCCCGCCCCCCTCAAGATCAGGGTCGGCGACGTGCATATCACCGATGAGGTCCGGCGCGTTGCCAATCTGCATTGAGTGCGACGCGATATCTGTTTTCGTCTGAGCATGATCTTTTCCGAAACCGGTATCCACTTTTCGGGATCATGCTTCAACGACGAGCGGAAAGCACCTTGAACATGCCGTCACGAGCGAGTTCGGCATGGCTCGAAAAGGCAGCCGCCAAGATCGGCTCGTAGGGAAGCTGACGGTTGGCGACCATGAACAGCCGCCCACCCGGCTTCAAGGCCTTGGCCGCCGCTCGGATCATGCCGGCGCCGATCTCCGGCTCGGCCGCCCGGCTGCGGTGAAAGGGCGGGTTCATGGCAATCGCGTCGTAGCGCTTCTCGACTGGTTCCTTCAGCAGATCGATCCAGAAGAAATTCCGGGCGATCGGCTGGCTGACCGCTGCCAGATTGAGCTTCGCGGCTTCAAGCGCGGCGAAATCGGCCTCATAGAGGTCGAGCGCCTGAACGCCGGGGGAGCGGGCGGCGATCTCGGCCGCCACATAGCCCCAGCCGGCGCAGAGATCGGCAATGTTGCCACGCAGGTCATTGGGCAAATTCTCGACCAGCAATTTCGAGCCGGTATCGATCCGGTCGAACGAGAACATGCCGGGCGCGGTGTGGAACCGGCCTTCAACCAGCCGAGCGGGGTTGGCAGCGCGCAATTCTTCCGCGGCGGCCAGATCGGCGGGACGTCGCAGCCAGAAGGCAATGCCGTGATATTTGGGCAAATGGCCTTCAAGCGGCACAAGCTCGTCAACGCGCTTGCGCAGGCTGGCAATGCCATCGTCCTTGCCGCCGGCAATGACGACCAGGCCGCCCGGCGCCACGCACTCAAGCGCCTGCGCGATGCGCACTTCGTTCAAGCCGCGATGCCGGCCGGCAAGCACAAGTGCCATATCGAAGCCATCGCCTTCCACTTGCGCGGTGACGACGAAGCCAGACGCCTGCAGCGCGCTGAAATGCGGCCGGAAACCCTGCACGAGGTGAAGTGTCGCCTCAAAGCCTTCAGGCAGGCGAAAACCCGGCTCAGCGCCGAGAAACAGGGCGCGCGTGCCCTTGCCCGGTAGAGAAACAGCCTCCGCCTCGAAGGGATGGAAAAGCGTCTTCAACGGCTCGGCGGACATTGTTCGATCTCGACTTGTCTAAGCGCTTTGAAACCCAGGCTGAAAATGAAAACGGGCGCGACATAAGCCGCGCCCGTTTCGATTCATGGTCTCAGACCAATCAGGCGGCGTTTTCTTCGCCTTCGGTCTTCTTGTCGCGGGCGAGTTCCTTGCCGGTGGCCTGGTCGACGACCTTCATCGACAGGCGGACCTTGCCGCGCTCGTCGAAGCCCATCAGCTTGACCCAGACCTTGTCGCCTTCCTTGACCACATCCGAGGTCTTGGCGACCCGGTCGTTGGCAAGCTGCGAGATGTGGACGAGGCCGTCACGCGGACCGAAGAAATTGACGAAAGCGCCGAAGTCCGCGGTCTTGACGACCGTACCTTCGTAGATCTCGCCGACTTCCGGCTCGGCGACGATGGTGTGGATCCACTTCTTCGCCGCCTCGATCTCCTTGGCATTGGACGAAGCGATCTTGACCGTGCCGTCGTCCTCGATGTTGATCTTGGCGCCGGTCTTTTCGACGATCTCGCGGATCACCTTGCCGCCCGAGCCGATCACGTCACGGATCTTGTCGGTCGGGATGTGCATCACTTCGATGCGCGGTGCGAACTCACCGAGTTCCGAACGCGCGCCGGTCAGAGCATGCGCCATCTCGCCGAGGATGTGCTGGCGGCCATCCTTGGCCTGGTCCAGCGCGATCTTCATGATCTCCTCGGTGATGCCTTCGATCTTGATATCCATCTGCAGCGAGGTGATGCCGTTGGCGGTGCCGGCGACCTTGAAGTCCATGTCGCCGAGGTGATCCTCGTCACCGAGGATGTCGGATAGAACGGCGAAACGCTCGCCTTCCTTGATCAGGCCCATGGCGATACCGGCGACGGGCTTGGCCAGCGGCACGCCGGCATCCATAAGCGCCAGCGAGGTGCCGCAGACGGTGGCCATCGACGACGAACCGTTGGACTCGGTGATCTCCGAGACGACACGCAGCGTGTAGGGGAACTGGTCGGCGCTCGGCAGCATCGGGCGAATGGCGCGCCAGGCGAGCTTGCCATGGCCGATTTCGCGGCGACCCGGCGAACCCATGCGGCCGGTCTCGCCGACGGAATAGGGAGGGAAGTTGTAGTGAAGGAGGAACTTCTCCTTGTACATGCCGGTCAGCGAATCGACATACTGCTCGTCCTCGCCGGTGCCGAGCGTGGCAACGACCAGCGCCTGGGTCTCGCCGCGGGTGAACAGCGCCGAACCGTGGGTGCGCGGCAGGACGCCGACTTCGGAGACGATCTTGCGGACCGTCTTGAGGTCACGGCCATCGATGCGCGAACCGGTGTCGAGGATGTTCCAGCGCACGACCTTGGCCTGGAGTTCCTTGAATACCGAACCGATCTGCTCGGAAGTGTACTTGGCATCTTCGCCTTCGGCCGGGGCAAACGCTGCCTTGACCTTCGCCTTGACGGCGTCGACGGCGGCGTAACGCTTCTGCTTGTCGACGTTCTTGTAGGCATTGCTGAGTTCGTCGCCGACGATCTTCAGCATCTCGGCTTCAAGCGCGGAATAGTCCGGCGCGGTGAAGTCGCGCGGCTCCTTGGCGGCGACTTCGGCCAGCTTGATGATGGCGTCGATGACCGGTTGGAAGCCCTTGTGGCCGAACATGACGGCGCCGAGCATCAGCTCTTCGCCCAATTCCTTGGCTTCGGACTCAACCATCAGCACAGCGTCGGCGGTGCCGGCGACAACGAGGTCGAGCTTGGATTCCTGCATCTCGTCGACATGCGGGTTCAGAACGTATTCGCCGTTGATGTAGCCGACGCGGGCGCCGCCGACCGGGCCCATGAAGGGAACGCCGGAGAGCGTCAGGGCGGCCGAAGTGGCAACGATCGACAGGATGTCGGGATCGTTCTCGAGATCATGCTGGACGACGGTGACGACGATCTGGGTGTCGTTCTTGTAGCCGGAGGCGAAGAGCGGGCGGATCGGGCGGTCGATGAGGCGGGAAACCAGCGTTTCCTTCTCGCTCGGACGGCCTTCACGCTTGAAATAGCCACCCGGGATCTTGCCGGCGGCGTAGGTCTTTTCCTGGTAGTTGACGGTCAGCGGGAAGAAATCGAGGCCGGGCTTCGGCTCCTTCATCGAAACGACGGTGGCGAGGACCTTGGTCTCGCCGTAGGTGGCGAGCACCGCGCCATCAGCCTGGCGCGCGATCTTGCCGGTTTCGAGGATGAGCGGACGACCGCCCCATTCGATTTCCACTTTGTGGTGATTGAACATCTCTTGTCCTTAATATGAGGAAAGGGCCGCGCCGTTTCACGGTGCGCGGAGATGCCCTTTCCCTGGCTTCCTTTCTCGGGCAGCCACGGGCAAGACAACGGGAGGCTCGGGTGTTTCGGCGCGGTGCGCGCGAGCGTCCTGCAATCCTGCCCCATGACCGTCCATGGGCGGTTTCGAGTGCCCTCTGCACGATCGAAACCGGGTCTGGCCAGTCGATACGACTGGCAGAATGCGCGACCGGCGGGCTCTCCTTCGAAAGCCCGCCGGTCAATTCGTCAACGACGCAGACCGAGCTTCTCGATCAGCGTCTGGTAGCGCGCGTCGTCCTTGCGCTTGAGATAATCAAGCAGGCTGCGGCGCTGGGAGACGAGAGCAAGCAGACCACGGCGGGAATGGTTATCCTTCTTGTGGTCCTTGAAATGGTCGGTCAGGTTCTTGATTCGCTCGGAAAGGATGGCCACCTGGACTTCCGGAGACCCGGTATCGCCCTTGGCGGTTGCGAATTCACCCATCAATTCCTGTTTGCGCTCGGCAGTAATCGACATCGTGTTTTTCCTTATCTGTTTGAGGAAACGGGTCGCCCTCAGCCGGGATGTCGTCCAGCAGGGGCCGGTGCAAGCAAAGCGTCATAGCGCTAAGCTGCGGCGCATATAGTGCAATTCCCCGGAAAACACCAGCCCAATTCACAAGCCGGCTTTTCAGGCCAAAATGGCAGGTTTATCCCTGTCAAAGCCATTTCTTCCATTTGAAGAAGGCGATCAGCCCGAACGCGACAAGCGCCATGAACAGCAGCGACAAGGGATAGCCGTAGTAGGCCTTCAGTTCCGGCATGTTCCAGGGCGAAGACTCCGGATCGAAATTCATGCCCCAGATGCCGACCAGGAAGGTGAGCGGCATGAAGATGACCGAGACGATGGTGAGATAGCTGATAACGTCGTTGGTGCGCGCCTGGCTCAGCGACAGGTGCATCTCGATCAGGCCGGTCAGCATATCGCGCTGGGTCTCGACCAGCTCGATCAGCCTGAGCGCATGGTCGAGCGTGTCGTTGAGGAAGATCTTGGTCTCGGCCTTCACATAGGGCACATCGTTGCGGATCAGCGTCGCCAGCGCATCGCGCATCGGCCACAGCACGCCTTTCAGCACGTTGGCGTCACGCCGCAATTCATGTAGCTGCCGCATCTGGTGTTTGTGCGGCGAATGCAGCATCTGGTCCTCGATGCTGTCGACCATGTCACCGGCGGCCTCGATCGGCGGAAAATAGCTGTCGACGATGGCATCGATCAGCGCATAGGCAAGATAGTCGGCGCCGCGGGCGCGCAGCCGGTTGGGCGCCGAACTTTCGATGCGCTTGCGCACCGGATCGAATGGATCGCCTTCCCGCTCCTGGAAGGTAACGACGAAGTTGCTGCCGAAGAAGACGGCGATCTGCTCATAGCGGTGCGAGGTGACATCGTCGATCATCCTGACGACGACGAAGGCATGGTCCTCGAAGAAGTCGACCTTAGGCCGCTGGCCGGTGTTGACGACGTCCTCCAGCGCCAGCGGATGCAGGCTGAAAATGCGGCCGATCTCCTCGATCAGCGGGATGTTGGCGAGGCCGGTGCAGTCGAGCCAGAGGACCGGCCATTTGTGGCAATGGGTGTTGAGGTCGTCGATGCTGGCATTTTCGATAGTCTTGAATTTTTCGGGCGAGATCAGCGTCAGACGCAGTTCCGAGCGACGCGCCGACGGGTCGGCGATCAGCGTGCCGGGCGACGCACCGACCGGCGGCCGCCGCGTTTTCGCCGGTGCCCGCGTCTTCACGGTCTCAGCCTTTGCCATATTCCCCTCGTGCGAGTCCTCGCCTCGACATTAGACGACAGGAATCAACCGGCAAAGACCCGCTTGGGCTTGAACATGCCTTGCTCAATGGCACCGATGGCGACCAGCTTGCCGCGCGCCGTGGCGCAGGCTTCTTCGGCTTCCACCGGTGCGTCGCGGCCGCGGATGATGACCGGGTTGCCGAGGCGGATCTTGGTTGCCGCGTCATCGCTGATGGCGATCTGCGGCAGGCAATCGAGGGCAGCCGATGTGTCGACCAGAAGCGCATCGATGGCGTCGAAGTCGATTGGCGCTTCCACCTTGTCGGCAGCCTCTGCCTTGTCAGCGGCTTCTGTCGTGTCCGAGCTGTCGACCTCCTCCACACCGAAACGGGCGGCTTCCAGTTCGGCGATGGTGACGAAGTCTTCCGAGGTGAACGGCTCGACCTCGACCCGGCGCAATTCGGAGATGTGACCGAAGCAGCCGATGTCGCGGCCCATGTCGCGGGCCAGCGAGCGCACATAGGTGCCCTTGCCGCACTCGACCTCGAAAACAGTATGGTCGGCGCCATGCTCGACAACGTCCAGACGGCCGATCTCGATCTCGCGCGCGGGTATGTCGACCGTCGCGCCGTCGCGGGCCAGATCATAGGCGCGCTCGCCTGCGATCTTGATGGCCGAGAATTGCGGCGGCGTCTGCATGATGACGCCGGTGTATTTCGGCAGCAGGGCGAGCAGTTGGGCTTCCGACGGACGCAGGTCGGATTCTTTCGTCACCGGACCTTCGAGGTCATCGGTCGAACGCTCCTGTCCCCAGGCAACGGTGAAGCGATAGATTTTGGCGCCGTCCTGCACGTAAGGCACGGTCTTGGTAGCCTCGCCAAGCGCGATCGGCAGCATGCCGGATGCCAGCGGGTCGAGCGTGCCTGCATGGCCGGCCTTTTCCGCCTGGAACAGCCATTTGATCTTGGAGACGGCTTCGGTCGAGCCCATGCCGACCGGCTTGTCCAGGATCAGCCAGCCCGAGATCGGCCGGCCCTTCTTCTTGCCGCGACGCGCCACTATTCGGTGTCCTTGTTGTCGTCTTTGTCCTGGTCCGCGTTTTCCTGGTCCTCAGGACCCAGATCGCGCGCCACTTCCGGCGATTTCAAGAGGTCGTTGATCCTGGCAAAATTGTCGAAGGAGGTATCGAGCTTGAAGCGGAACTCAGGCATGAACTTCATCTGCCGCAGCGCGCCGGAGACACGGCCACGGACGAATTTCGCATGCTTGTTCAACGCCTCGACCACCGCATCGGCATCTTTGGCGCCGAGCGGCGAGACGAAAGCGGTAGCGACCTTCAAATCGGGCGACATGCGCACTTCCGAGACCGACACCACGGTGTTCTCGATCAGCGGATCGATGATCTCGCCGCGCTGCAGGGTTTCGGATAGCGCATGGCGCACCTGTTCGGCGACGCGCAGCATGCGCTGGGATGGGCTGGATGCGGTTGGACGGGGCATTTTTCTCAATCCTGAAAGCGTGAGGCGCGGGATGGAACCGTGCCGCATGTCTCATATGGGCATTCTCAATAGACTTGGGGCGGCGGCCTTTCGACCACCGCCCGGTATGGACAAGTCATTCGAACTCAGAGTGTCCGGGTCACCATCTCGACGCGGAAGCACTCGATGACGTCGCCGACGCGCATGTCCTCGTAGTTCTGGAAGGCCATGCCGCACTCCTGGCCGCCGGGGACTTCCGAAACTTCGTCCTTGAAGCGCTTCAGCGTCTTCAGCGTGCCTTCGTGGATGACGACGTTGTCGCGGATCAGGCGCACGCCCGCACCACGCTCGACCTTGCCTTCGGTGACACGGCAGCCGGCGATCTTGCCGACCTTGGTGATGTCGAAGATTTCGAGGATCTGCGCATTGCCGATGAAGGTCTCGCGACGTTCCGGCGACAGCAGGCCCGACAGAGCCGCCTTCACGTCATCCACAAGGTTGTAGATGATCGAGTAGTAGCGGATCTCGATGCCAGCCGCCGCAGCAGCGGCACGTGCCTGGACGTTGGCGCGGACGTTGAAGCCGATGATCGCGGCACCCGAAGTCTCGGCCAGCGACACGTCGCTTTCGGTAATGGCGCCGGCGCCGGCATGGACGATGCGTGCACGAACCTCGTCGGTGCCGAGCTTATCGAGTGCGGCGTTGATCGCCTCGATCGAGCCCTGCACGTCGCCCTTGATGACCAACGGGAATTCCTTCAGCCCGCTTGTCTGCAATTGCGACATCATCTGCTCGAGCGAACCGCGCTGGCCGGCATGCTTGGCAACCGCCTTCTCGCGCGCCAGACGCTGGCGGTATTCGGTGATCTCGCGGGCACGGGCCTCGTTATTGACCACGGCGAAGCGATCGCCGGCCTGCGGGGTGCCCTGCAAGCCAAGCACTTCTACCGGCATCGCCGGCGGCGCTTCCTTGATCTGCACGCCACGATCGTTGACCAGCGCACGCACCCGGCCCCATTCATTGCCGGCAACGAGGATGTCGCCCGGCATCAGCGTGCCGGTCTGCACCAGCACGGTGGCAACGGGACCACGGCCCTTGTCGAGCTGGGCCTCGATGACGACGCCTTCGGCGGTACGGTCCGGATTGGCCTTCAGGTCGAGAATTTCGGCCTGCAGCAGGATCGCCTCGAGCAGTTTGTCGAGATTGGTGCCCTTGGTCGCCGACACTTCGACGTCCAGAACTTCACCGCCCATGGATTCGACGAAAACCTCGTGGCGCAGCAGTTCGGAGCGCACCTTCTGCGGATCGGCATCATGCTTGTCGATCTTGTTGATCGCCACGATGATCGGAACGCCGGCCGCCTTGGCATGGCTGATCGATTCGATCGTCTGCGGCATGACGCTGTCATCGGCCGCAACCACCAGGATGGCAATATCGGTCGCCTGGGCGCCACGAGCACGCATCGCCGTGAAGGCGGCGTGGCCGGGCGTGTCGATGAAGGTGATCTTGTGACCATTCTTCTCAACCTGGTAGGCGCCGATATGCTGGGTGATGCCGCCGGCTTCGCCGGAGACGACATTGGCGTTGCGGATCGCGTCGAGCAGCGAGGTCTTGCCATGATCGACGTGACCCATGATCGTCACGACCGGCGGACGCGAAACCAGGTCCTCGGCATTGTCGGCGATGTTGAACAGGCCTTCCTCGATGTCGGACTCGGCGACGCGGCGGACCGTGTGGCCGAATTCGGTGGCGACCAGCTCGGCCGTGTCGGCGTCGATGACGTCGCCCGGCTTCAGGATCTGGCCCTGCTTCATGAAGAACTTGACCAGGTCGACCGCGCGCTCGGACATGCGTTGCGCCAGTTCCTGGATGGTGATGGTCTCTGGCAGGATCACTTCGCGCATGACTTTCTCGCGCGGCTCATTGTGCATCGCGCGCTTGAATTTTTCCTGGCGGCGACGCATCGACGACAGCGAACGGGCTCGCGCATCTTCGTCGGACAATGCCGAATTCAGCGTCAGCTTGCCACGGCGGCGATCTTCCTCGCTCTTGGTCGGCTTGGCCGGACGCGCCGCTTCAGGCGTGACCGGACGGCGCACCGGTGCGCCGGCGCCAACCCGCTTCGGCTTGGCCACTTCCTCGTCATCGACTGTTGCCAGTTCGGCAGCCAATGGCGCGCGGCGACGCGCCTCTTCCTCGGCCCGACGGCGGGATTCGGCCTCGGTCTGCAACCGTGCTTCTTCCTCGGCCTGGCGGCGCGCGGATTCATCGCGTTCGCGCTTGCGGCGCTCTTCGTCCTCGGCGCGACGCTTGGCATCCTCGGCGGCGCGCTGGCGGTCCTCGACCTCGCGAACCTTCGAGCCTTCGAGCGCCCTGCGGCGTGCTTCCATTTCACTGCGCGACAGTTCGTTCAGCACCATGCCGCTGCGCTCGACCGGGGCCGGGGGCGGCGGGGGTGGCGGCGCCTTCGGTGCTTCCGGCACGACGACGGGGGCGGCCACGACCGCCGGCTTCGGTGTGAAGACGGGGGCGGCAACAGGCTCCGGCTTGTCGCCGGGCATCGAGAACTTGCGCTTCTTGGT
>NZ_RZQE01000960.1:0-904 GCF_004022955.1 Mesorhizobium sp. M7A.F.Ca.US.002.01.1.1
GGTTGCTTGGTTCGGACCCTTCACCGCCGCGGCCGGACTTGGCCACGATGTCCGAAAGCTCCTTCAGGGCGTTGATCTGCTCGGAAACGGCGCGGCGGATGGCCGAAGTCGATTCCTTGGCCTCTTCCGGCATTTCGATGACGCCCTTCTTGAGCTCGGCGCGGGTCAGGTCGAGCTCGCTCTTGATCGAGCCCGCGGTGCGCCGCATCTCCTCGGTCGCATCGGCAAAGCGCTTGGTTGCCGAGTCGACGACGTCGGTGATGGCGTTGCGGATCTTGTCGGCCGACTCCATCGCCTTGCCTTCGGCGTTCTGCAGCGTCTGGCCGACGAGATTTTCGAACGAGCGCATGACCCTTTCGAGATCTTCCGACTTCTTGACCAGGCCGACGGCGAGGTCTTCGAGCGACGACTGCCGTTCGAGCGTGTGTTCGAGGTTGCTCTGGGCCGAGCTCAACAGGTCCGAAGCACTGGACAGCAGGCGGCTGTGCTCGTCGAACTTGGTGGCAATCGACGCGACCTCGCGCAAGGTGGACGACGACAGTTCCGTCAGCCTAGTCGTGTTCGAATCGACCAGACGTGCCGAGCTGGCAAAGGTCTGCGCGGCCTTCTCGGTGGTCGCGGCGAAGCTTTGCGTGCTGCCGCTCAGGCGTTCATCGACCTGGCCGAGATTGACCGCGGCCTGCTCGATCAGCTGGCCGAGCTGCGAACTGGACTTGGTCATCCGGCCGATGAGGTCGGCGACGCTGTCGGACAGCGACGAGCGGGCGCCCTCGACCGCCGACAAGGTTTCGGCGGTGCGGTTGGCGAGCGCGTCGACAAGTGCGGCATTCTCGCTGCGCAGCTTCTCGGTGGCGCGTTCTGTGACCTCTTCCATGCTCTTTTGCAGTTCCGAGCCGCCCTGGGC
>NZ_RZQE01000961.1:0-902 GCF_004022955.1 Mesorhizobium sp. M7A.F.Ca.US.002.01.1.1
GTGAAGGCCAAGGCCGAACCAGGCATCTGGATGGAAGAGGTGCCGGTGCCGGAAATCGGCCCTAACGACGTGCTGATCAAGATCAAGAAGACGGCGATCTGCGGCACCGACGTGCACATCTACAATTGGGACCAGTGGGCGCAGAAGACGGTGCCGGTGCCGATGGTGACGGGCCATGAATTCGTCGGCACCGTTGCCGATTTCGGCGCAGCGGTCACCGAATACAAGGTCGGCCAGCGCGTGTCGGGCGAGGGCCACATCGTCTGCGGTCATTGCCGCAACTGTCGCGCCGGGCGAGGGCATCTGTGCCGCAACACGCTCGGCGTCGGCGTCAATCGTCCGGGCGCCTTCGGTGAGTATCTGGCTATCCCGCAGCACAACGTCGTGCCGATCCCCGATGATGTGCCGGACGAGATCGCCGCCATCTTCGATCCGTTGGGCAATGCCGTGCACACGGCACTCTCCTTCGATCTGGTCGGCGAGGACGTGCTGGTCACCGGCGCCGGGCCGATCGGCATCATGGGCGCGCTCGTCGCCCAATGCGTCGGCGCGCGAAAAGTCGTCATCACCGACATCAATCCGGTGCGGCTGGCGCTGGCGAAAAAGCTCGGCGTCCAGCATGTCGTCGACGCGTCCAAGGAAAAGCTGCGCGATGTCATGCCGGCACTCGGCATGACCGAGGGTTTTGATGTCGGCCTCGAAATGTCGGGCGCAGCCCCCGCCTTCCGCGACATGATCGACACCATGAACAACGGCGGCAAGATCGCCATTCTGGGCATCGCCCCGACCGGATTCGAGATCGACTGGAACAAGGTCATCTTCAAGATGCTGCATCTCAAGGGCATCTATGGCCGCGAGATGTTCGAGACCTGGTACAAGATGATCGCGCTGGTGCAGGGGCC
>NZ_RZQE01000962.1:0-902 GCF_004022955.1 Mesorhizobium sp. M7A.F.Ca.US.002.01.1.1
ACACGGTGGTGCTGTCGCCCGGCTGCGGCGTCTATGTCAGCCAGTCGGACAAGGGCGAGATCGTCATCGGCGGCGGGCTCGACCGCATCCCCTCCTACGCGCAGCGCGGCAATCTGCCGACGCTGGAGGGGGTGATCGCCGGCCTTTTGGAGATGTTCCCGATCTTCGGCCAGCTCAAGCTGATGCGGCAATGGGCTGGGATCGTCGATGTCGTGCCGGACTCCTCGCCGATCATCGGCCCCTCGCCGCTGCCCGGCCTGTTCCTCAATTGCGGCTGGGGCACGGGCGGCTTCAAGGCCATTCCCGCAGGCGGCACGCTGCTGGCGAACCTGCTGGCGACTGGCGAACACAACCACATCAGCCGTCCGTTCGACCTTGATCGCTTCGCCAGCGGGCGGCTGATCGACGAAGCGGCCGGCTCCGGCATCGCACACTGATGCATGTCGCCCAAAAGTACGCAGCGGTTTTGGGAGAACGACATGCATAAAGACGAAGATTGAGGATTTTATGCAGCTTTTCCCTTGCCCATTCTGCGGCCCGCGCGACGAAACCGAATTCCACTATGGCGGCGATGCCGGAAATGCGCGGCCGGATGGCGCCGATGTGCCGATCGATCGCTGGGCTGATTACCTCTATCTGCGCACCAATCCGAAAGGCACGGCGCGCGAAATCTGGGTTCACATGAACTGCGGCGAGTTCTTCGTCATGGAGCGCGACACCGTCACCCACAAGGTGCTGTCCTCGGCCGCACTCGGCGGGGAGCACGTCGCGTGACCGCCTCACGTCTTGCCACCGGCGGCAGCGCCATCGACCGCTCGCGCCCGATCCGCTTCAGCTTCGACGGAACCATCGTGCAAGGCTTTGCCGGTGACACCATCGCCTCGGCGCTGCTGGCGGGGGAC
>NZ_RZQE01000963.1:0-892 GCF_004022955.1 Mesorhizobium sp. M7A.F.Ca.US.002.01.1.1
GAGCGTGCCGCCATGGGCCTCGACGATCTGCCTGGATATCGACAGGCCAAGGCCCGAATTCTGGCCGAACGCCTCGCCGGCCGGCCGATCCGTGTAGAAGCGCTCGAAGATGCGGTCGATGTTGTCGGCGCGGATGCCGGGGCCATTGTCGTCGATGGTGACGATGTTGAACTTGCCGGCACGCGCCAGCGACAGGCTGATGTGGCCATGATCCTCGGGAACGAAGGAACGGGCGTTCTCGATCAAATTGGTGATGACCTGGCCGATGCGCAGATCATGGCCGACGACGACATAGCCTTTGACGCCCTGCGGCAGTTTGGCGGCCTTGAACTCGATCTCGACCGCCTTCTTGTTGCGCGTCGCTTCGCGCGAAACGGCGACCAGATCGGTGATGAATTTCTTCAAATCGACCGTTCCCGCATCTTCACGCGCGAGTTCCGCGTCCAGGCGCGATGCGTCGGAAATATCGGTGATGAGCCGGTCCAGCCGCCTGACATCGTGCTGGATGATATCCATCAGCCGGCCGCGCGAATCGTCGTTCTTGGCCAGCGGCAGGGTCTCCACCGCGCTGCGCAGCGACGTCAGCGGGTTCTTCAGCTCGTGCGAGACATCGGCCGCGAAGCTTTCGATCGCCTCGATCCGGGCGTAGAGCGCGTTGGTCATGTCGCGTATGGCGATCGACAGATTGCCGATCTCGTCCTGGCGGTCGGAAAAGTCGGGGATCTCCTCACGGCTCTTGACGCCGCGCCGCACTCGCACCGCCGCCGCCGACAGCCGGCGCAGCGGATTGGCGATGGTCGAGGCGAGCAGCATCGACAGGATGGCGGTGACAAGGGCCGCGATGCCGAAGACGCGCAGGATCGCCTTGCGCTCGGCGGCGACGATCTTGTCG
>NZ_RZQE01000964.1:0-892 GCF_004022955.1 Mesorhizobium sp. M7A.F.Ca.US.002.01.1.1
CCGCAAGGCTCGTGCCGAAGAATACCGCGAGAAGATGATCGTGGCTGCCGTCGAAATGGACGAGACGGCGCTTGAGAATTACCTCGAAGGCAAGATGCCGTCGAATGACGAGATTCGCGCGCTGATCCGCAAGGGCACCATCGCGGTCAAGTTCTACCCGATGTTCTGTGGCTCGGCCTTCAAGAACAAGGGCGTGCAGCCGCTGCTCGACGCCGTCGTCGAATATCTGCCGTCGCCGGCCGATGTTCCCGCCATCAAGGGCGTCGATGCCAAGACCGACGCCGAGATCGAGCGTCATGCCGACGACAACGAGCCGCTGTCGATGCTCGCCTTCAAGATCATGAACGACCCGTTCGTCGGTTCGCTGACCTTTGCGCGCATCTATTCGGGCAGGCTCACCAAGGGCATCTCGGTCGACAACACCGTGAAGGGCAAGAAAGAGCGCATCGGCCGCATGCTGCAGATGCATGCGAACTCGCGCGCCGACGTCGAAGAGGCTTTTGCCGGCGATATCGTTGCTCTTGCCGGTCTCAAGGACACGACCACCGGCGACACGCTGAGCGATCCGCTGCATCCGGTCATTCTCGAGCGCATGGAATTCCCCGATCCGGTCATCCAGATCGCCATCGAGCCGAAGACCAAGAACGACCAGGAAAAGATGGGCCTCGCCCTTCACCGCCTGGCCGCCGAGGATCCGTCCTTCCGCGTCAAGACCGACGAGGAAAGCGGCCAGACCATCATTTCCGGCATGGGCGAACTCCACCTCGACATCATCGTCGACCGCATGCGTCGCGAGTTCAAGGTCGAGGCCAATGTCGGCGCACCACAGGTGGCCTATCGCGAGACGATCACCAGCAAGCACGAGCCGGACTACACGCACAAGAAGCAGACC
>NZ_RZQE01000965.1:0-887 GCF_004022955.1 Mesorhizobium sp. M7A.F.Ca.US.002.01.1.1
GACCAGAACACGTCGACAGCTCGACCTGATCGACCAGATGCTTGGAGCCGCCCCTAAATGACCACCAGCCTCGGCTCGGCCTTGCCAGGATTTGCCTCCACGCGCGCGACGTCGGAGCAGCCGGCCGCGAACGGCAGAAACGATGACGCCGGCTTCGGCAAAATGCTGCGCGACGATGCCCGCCCGGAACGGCAGGCGTCGACAGAGGCGGGATCGCGCGACCGGCGCTGGAGCAAGCTCGCTGCCGGCCTCGCCGGGCATGGCGCCAAGGCCGAACCGGCATCGGCCGAGCCCGGAAGGACCACCTCGGCCAAAGGCGCAAGCGTGAAAACCGGCAAGGACGAATTGGAAGCAAAGGCGCACAAGGCCGACGCCGAACAGACGGCGTCGGATACCGCGCCGCTTCAGGACGACCTGCCGCTGCTGATCGCGTTTCATGACCTGCGGCATTTCTCGACAGCGGCCAAGGCAGCGGGGGGCAATGCGGCCACCGGCGAGAATCCGTCGGACCCGGCGCTCGGCGGACAGGCTGCACTGCCAAAGACCTACCGCTCAAAATCGTCGGGCGGACGCGAAGCACTCGAAACCGTGTCGAAGCCGGAGCAGGCGTCGACCGTCGACGGACCTTTGACGGCGCTTGACGGTCAGTCGCCGAGCGCTGCCTCCAGCGCGCCAAAACGCGACGTCACAGCGGCGGCCCAGAAGCTGTCGGACGCGCCGGCTGCCGATGTGCCCGGCGTGCCGTCGAAGCCCACCACGAATGCGATGAGGAGCATCGAGGATGTGCGGTCCTCGATGCGTCCCGAAGCCGGAAAACAGTCCCTGTCCGCCGCGCGCATCGACGTGGTGTCGGAACGGAGCTTCCCCGCGCCGCCGCAGGGTCCCAT
>NZ_RZQE01000966.1:0-869 GCF_004022955.1 Mesorhizobium sp. M7A.F.Ca.US.002.01.1.1
CGCTGTAGTCGTGCCGTGACCGGAACTGCTGCGCTTTTGCCATGGCCTCATTCATTTGAGTTCGCAGCTGCTGAAGCCGCATTTCCAGCCACGCGCCTCCTTCCTTGGCTGCGTCAGTCTTGGTTTCGATCTGCTCACGTACGAAGGCATCGGCCGTGGCGTTCGCAATCCTGGCTGCGCCCTCGGGATCAGGAGAGGTGAAGGATATGTCAATCGCGTAGGAAACGCCGACTCGGCGGACGTCGAGGCCGTTGCGGAAAACCAACATGCTCCGACGGAACTTCTGAAAATCGGTCAGCATGGGGGGTGCGGCAGGCTCGCTAAGAGCGAAATGCTGCAGCCAGGCGCTTTTCCGCAGCCCTAAGGCGTCAAGCAGGACAGCTCCGGTCTTCGTCAATCTGTCCCGCAAAGTCGGAGACTGGGAACGATTGAACTGCGCATCGTCGACGAGTTTCAACTGGTCGAGCACCATCGCTGCGATTTTTTCCGACTGCATTACAGCGATCTGGCTTTCCACCTGGGCAGTATCCAGTGACAGATCCACTTCGCCGCCCTCCTGCAGGTGTTGCGGCAATTTCGGCTCGATCAGAATCTGCGCGCTGGCGATGAAAGTTGGGTCGGTGCTCGAATTGTAAAACCCCGCCAACAAGAGAGCCATGGCAAGGCAGGCAATGATAGTTCCAGCGTAGCGGCGCAGAAATTCGGTAATGTCGGAGAGCCCAATGAACTCTTGGCCGGCGGAAGCCTGCTGGTCCGTCATCGAGGGCCATTGATTGGTGAACATGCGATTCATTCAGCTTCTCCTGCAGGCATACGCAGACACCCAGAGCAGCCCGCTCCATGCAGGCGGCCGTTGCATGCGGCCGGTC
>NZ_RZQE01000967.1:0-868 GCF_004022955.1 Mesorhizobium sp. M7A.F.Ca.US.002.01.1.1
GCTGAATGCATCGTCACAAAAGGCGGCGGCGGAACTGGCACTGAAATCCTGTCAGGCCAGCAAAAGCAAATACAAGGTTACCGTCGCCGGCGCCTGCAGCATCGCCGCGTCCAAATAGACCGGAAAGCGCCCGGTTTTTCTCCTTGGGGAAGACAAAATGAAATCCACGAATTCCAAGCGAACAGCCATGGCGATATTTGCCGGATTGCTGACGATCGCGGCGTGCGGCGCGGGCATGGCCGGCTCACTGGCGGGAAGCGAGGGAGACAAGCGGTTCCCGCCGTACCTGCCGCGAAATCCCAAGGATCCCTGCACCAAGGCCTACAAGGCCTATGTCGCGGCCGGTGGCCATTCAGCGTACGCAACCACTCCCTACGCACGGATAATGTCGTCGTACATAGTTTGCGGCGGCCACCTCAACGCACCATCTCAAAAGACGGCCGAAGAGTTGGCGATGAAATCCTGTCAGTCCACCCGCGGCCACTACAAAGTCACGACCGGCGGCAGTTGCGAGATCGCGGCCTCGAAGTAGGTACAGCCGACCGCAAGGTAGAGCACTTCCCTGGTAAGGGAGAGGTTTACTCCGAGGGCTTAAAAGGCTCGCGGGACAGCACCCCCCTCTGTCCTGCCGGTCAGAGGGGGGTGTTCAAGCGCCATGCTTCCCATGGACTTCGAACCTTACATGCGGAGGCTCCATGTTCGCCAAGATCCTGATCGCCAACCGCGGCGAGATCGCTTGCCGTGTCATCCGTACGGCTCGGAAGCTGGGCGTGCGTACCGTCGCCATCTATTCGGATGCCGACGCAAAATCCCTGCATGTCGAGATGGCCGACGAGGCGGTGCATATCGGCGCCTCGCCATGATAGCC
>NZ_RZQE01000968.1:0-868 GCF_004022955.1 Mesorhizobium sp. M7A.F.Ca.US.002.01.1.1
TCGCTGACCGTCTTGCGCGGCGGCAGTTTCACCGCTGCCGACAGTTTCGGGAACGGATCGACCTTGTTGGGCAGCGCCATGGCGTAGACGAAATGCTCCTGGAATTTCGGTTCCAGCGCCGTCTCGATCTTCTCGATCTTGCTGACCGTGTCCTCGATCTCGCGGCGGTAGCCGCGATTGAGCAGCGCCATGCGCGCGCCGGCACCGGCGGCGTTGCCGACCGCCGAGACCTTGTCGAGGTCGCAATCCGGGATCAGGCCCAGCACCATGGCGTATTTCGGATCGATGAAGGAGCCGAAGGCGCCGGCGAAATGGATGCGGTCGACATGCTCGGTGTTCTGCTTTTCCATCAACAGCTTGGTGCCGGCATAAAGCGCTGCCTTGGCAAGCTGGATGGCGCGCACATCGGTCTGGGTGATGGTGATCTTCGGCCCATCTTCCGTCAATGCGGCGGAGCCGTCCTTCAGCACATAGGAGAAGGTGCGGCCGTTGGCCGTAACGCGTGGCGAGCGCGCCGAAAGCCCGCCGTCGATGACGCCGTCCTCGGAAATGATGCCGGCGAGATACATCTCCGCCACCACTTCGATGATGCCGGAGCCGCAGATGCCGGTGACGCCGGTCGCCTGGACGCTTTCCAGGAAGCCCGGCTCGTCGGACCACAGTTCAGAGCCGATGACGCGGTATTTCGGTTCAAGCGTATCGGGATCGATGCGCACGCGCTCGATGGCGCCCGGCGCTGCTCGCTGGCCGCCGGAGATTTCGGCGCCCTCGAAGGCAGGGCCGGTGGGCGAGGAGGCCGCAACCACCCGCTGGCGATTGCCGAGCACGATCTCGGCATTGGTGCCGACATCGACGATCAGCATCATCT
>NZ_RZQE01000969.1:0-865 GCF_004022955.1 Mesorhizobium sp. M7A.F.Ca.US.002.01.1.1
GTCTGGCGGCTCTAAGAGTGAGTGCCGTCGCGGTGAAATGGCTGGACGTGGCTTGGCGGTGCCGAATTTGCTGCAGCATCTGCAGTCGTGCGTTTGTAAACAAGGCGTATGACAAAGGCGAAGTATGCGACTTGCAGAATGAGCAGGTCGATAATCGTCCAGCCTGCCGCGCTCCAGACTGAACCCGTTGCCGCGTAGGCCCACAGACCCACAATTGCTGACGTCAAAAACATTCCGACCAGGAATTGCGCAAGATACATCGCTGTCCACCGGCCGTTTCGATGCAAGATTTCGAAACGACTCCCGTTTGCTATCGCCCAAAGCGAAGGAGGACTTAAGCGACCGGCGCGCCTGGGCACTTGATATGGATCAACAATCCGCACGACTAGGTAGTTTCCCTTAGGGACAAAACCGAATTTCGCGACCTGCGGATTCGCGCGATTGCTGTGTCACGGAACAACCGGGAACACAGCCATGCACGCTTACTCCGCATCCAGAATTTCATTGCCGTCGCATTCTGCTCAGCCGAGCCTGCCAGCGGCCTTTGGCTCGGAACCGCAACAGCCCGTCAACTTCTTTCCCGCCGGTTCGGAGATTTATGCTCAAGGCGAGAAGGCCGGCGCTTTCTACCAGGTCGAATTCGGCGCCGTGCGCATCTACCGTCTGCTCGCGGACGGCCGCCGGCAGATCAGCGCCTTCCACCTCGCCGGAGAGACTTTCGGCTTCGAAGCCGACACGAAGCATCATTTCTTCGCCGAAGCGATCAATGCCACCGGGGTACGCGCCTTCCGCTTCAGCGCTGGAGCGGACATGTCCCATAAGCTGCTGCCCCTGGCGCTCAAGGGCCTGACGAGGGCGCAGGAGC
>NZ_RZQE01000096.1:0-16320 GCF_004022955.1 Mesorhizobium sp. M7A.F.Ca.US.002.01.1.1
GTTCCGGCCGGGGCGGACGCGGACGCGGCCCTGGTCCGTCATCGACGACGACGGTGCAGGCGGCAAGAAGTGCCGACAGCAACAGGATGACAAAACCCTGCCGCGAAAAGATTGCCGCCAGATATTTCATGATGATCTCCCACGATCGCGTCCCCGGTTGCCGATCCTCGCCATTCCCTTGCCAAATGCAACCCCCGTTTGCAGCCCTTTCAGTCGGAAACGCGCTGGGGCTGTAGGCGGCGTCGACCTCCTCGGCCACCTCGTCATCTGGCCCATTCGTGGCCCGGTTCTGGCCGATGACCCGGCCGGCAAGCAAGCCTATGCCGAGCCCATCGATGCTCAGGTCAGTCGATTGATGCGTCGGGACGCGCCAGTACGGCGGCCCGCGGCGGTATCTTGCAACCATCACGTTTCCGTGCGATAAATTCCGTGTTCGGGCATTTGCGACCCGGAGAGCGGAACGTTTTGGACGACCTTTCCCCGATACTGTGAATCTCTGACGGCCCCGTTTTCGGCGGGGGGTTTGACCATGCGCCAATGCATGACTGCCGAAGCAACCACCGGGAACTGCCCTTTGCGCCAGGCGGCGGGCGGGACCACCAAAGACTGAACGGGTGAAGGAGTTTCCCCAATGGCCCAGACCGGCACCGTTAAATTCTTCAACGCGACCAAAGGCTTCGGTTTCATCACGCCCGATGGTGGCGCCAAGGATGTGTTCGTCCATATCTCCGCGATCGAAGCTTCCGGCTTGCGCACGCTCGTTGACGGCCAGAAGGTCACCTTCGACGTCGAGCCGGACCGCATGGGCAAGGGCCCCAAGGCCGTCAACCTCCGCGCAGCCTGAGCCATCGGCGCGCCGCATGTCACTCAGACGTGCGACGGAGGCTCCATGCCTGCACCTGGCCTGGAGAGGGATCTGAATTTTGAAAGGCGCGGCGATCTTCGTCGCGCCTTTTCCTTATCGAAGGCGCGGGCCAGTGATGTCGCCCAAGCGGCCGGGTTCTGGGCAACGACTTGCATAAAAACAAAGACCCGAAGCATGCCGCAACGTGCTTTAGACGCCCGCAAAACTTTCTCTTGCCGATGACGCTAAAATAAAGGACAAATTTCCACTCGGGCATTTGCCGGCCCGAGACTGGAGTTTATGGGACAAAGGAGCTTCCCATGCCGCAGACCGGCACCGTCAAATTCTTCAATCATGCCAAGGGCTTCGGCTTCATCACGCCCGATGATGGCGCGAAGGATGTTTTCGTCCATATTTCAGCTGTGCAGGCGTCCGGTCTTCCCGGCCTCGAGGATGGGCAGAAAGTGTCGTTCGATACCGAGCCGGATAAGCGCGGCAAGGGTCCCAAGGCCGTCAACCTGTCGGTCGGCTGAGCCGGCTTCGAACCGGCGCTCCCGGGCAGATCGCTCCCTTGAGAGCCTGTGATTTTTGACGACCGTTTTGAATAAACACGTTAAAATCCGTTCAGCCCCCGTTCAGCCACGGTCGCATATTAGTCTTCGGTAAAGCCGGACCGCATCCCCGAAACTGCACGGGCCGGAACGAAGGAGACCGACATGAACCGAATTTTCAAAACCGCCGTCCTGGCCGCTGCCGTGGCCGCCACCACGCTCACGGCCTTGCCCGCCGCCAATGCGCGCGACTGGCGCCGTCATCATGGCCATCATAGCAATGGCGATGCCATTGCCGCGGGCGTGCTCGGCCTCGCGGCCGGGGCGCTGATCGGTGGCGCATTGGCCAATGACCGCCCGCCGCCCGACGCTGACCGCTACTACGATGACGGTTACTACGATCGTGACGTCGTGGTGCGCCCGGCCCCGGTCCGCCGCTATTATGCGGAGCCGCGGGTGGTCTACGCCAATCGTTATGCCGAACCGTGGACGCGTGACTGGTACGAATATTGCTCGGACCGCTACCGCAGCTTCAATTCCCGTACCGGCACGTTCACCGGCAATGACGGCGAACAGCATTTCTGCACTGCCAACTAACCAAGGGCTTCCCTGCCCCAAAACAGAAAAGCGCTGACCGCAAGGCCAGCGCTTTTTTGTTGTGGTCTCTACAATGTCAACGGTCTGCTTGAGGCTGATGAAAAACAGCTACGGTTCCGAGCCTGGTTCAAGTCAAAAAAGGATTGGTCCGCCTCTCCTCGCCAAAACGTCCGCCGGGACCGTGGCCACAGATGAAGCCGATGTCGTCGCCGAGCGGCAGGAGCTTGTCCTTGATCGAAGCGATCAGCGCCGCGTGGTCGCCGCCCGGCAGGTCGGTGCGGCCGACCGAGCCGCGGAACAGCACGTCGCCGACATGGGCGAACTTGGCTGCGCGGTTGTAGTAGACGACGTGACCGGGCGCATGGCCGGGGCAGTGCAGCACCTCGAACACATGGCCGCCGAACGACACGGTCTCGCCTTCGGCCAGGAACCGGTCGGGCACGCAGTTGCGCGCTCCGGCGATGCCGTAGCGCTTGCCCTGGTTTTCCAGATTGTCGAGCAGCGACTTGTCGGCCTCATGCGGACCGATGATCTCGACGCCGAGCGCCTCCTTCAACTCCATTGCACCGCCGGCATGGTCGATGTGGCCATGCGTTATCCAGATAGCTCCGGCTGAGATCGCATTGTCCTTCAGCACCGCCAGTACCTTGTCGATATCGCCGCCCGGATCGACGACGACGCCATGCTTGTCATCCATGTCGAACAGGATGGTGCAATTCTGCTGGAACGGTGTGACCGGCACGATGCCGGCATTGAGCTGACCCATGATCGTCCTTTCGATGTTCACGGGTGATGTAGAGGTGCCGACAAAGGGCGTCCACCCTCGAAAGACGAACAGTCAGTAGCCCCAAAACGGAAATGGGCGGCCGAAGCCGCCCATTTGAAAAGACCGAAACGGCCTGCTTACTTCTTCATGGCGCCCATGACCGCGCCGAGAATGGCGGTCAGGATCGCGCCGCCGCCGGCGCCGCCGACGATGTTCTGCAGGTTCAGCGCGCTGCCGAGACCGCTCGTTGCTGCTGCCGCAGCCGCCGGATCGACCGCACCGCCACCCAGCAGGCTGCCGAGGATCGCCGCACCACCGACGCCGCCAATGGCTCCGCCCAGGATTTTGGGAAGCTGACCCATCGCCGCCGTCTTGAGCGCCGCACCGACCGCCTGACCACCGATGATGCCAGTAATCACCTGTATGATGATCGGAAGAAGCGTGTTCATGTCCATATGATTAGTCCCTCCATAGCTATCAGCCTCCCGGGCCGACACCATCATGAGACGCCGAATTGGACGAAAGTCAAATGCAGAAACGCTGAAATAAAAGGGGCGGCCCGAAAACCGCCCCTACTTCCTAAAAAAGCTGTGGCTTTCGTTATTCTGCGGCGATCGCGTGCTTGGGCTGAACGGCCGCAGAATAGTCATTCATAAGATTCTTGGCTATTTCGCCGACCTCGAATCGGTAAGGCCCGATCTCCGAAACCGGCGTCACTTCCGCTGCCGTCCCGGTCAGGAAGCACTGCTCGAAGCTTTCCAGCTCTTCCGGCAGGATGGCGCGTTCAATTACCTCCAGGCCGCGATCCTTGGCCAGCCCGATGACCGTGCGGCGGGTGATGCCGTCGAGGAAGCAGTCGGGCTTGGGTGTGTGGATCTTGCCGTCCTTGACGAAGAAGATGTTGGCTCCGGTCGCTTCGGCGACCTGGCCACGCCAGTCGAGCATCATGGCGTCGGCATAGCCCTTGGCCTCGGCGGCGTGCTTGGACATGGTGCAGATCATGTAGAGCCCGGCGGCCTTCGACTTGGAAGGCGCGGTGCGCGGGTCGGGCCGGCGCCATTCCGCCACATCGAGACGGATGCCTTTCAGCTTCTGCGCAGGATCGAAATAGCTTGGCCATTGCCAGATGGCGATGGCGCAGTTGATGCGGTTGTTCTGCGCCGAGACGCCCATCTGCTCACTGCCGCGCCAGGCGATCGGCCGGACATAGGCGTCCTGGAAACCCTGCTTCTTGAGAAGCGTGGAAGAGGCGTCGTTGAGCTCGGCCACCGAATAGGGGATCTTGAAACCGAGCAGGCGTGCCGATTCATGCAGGCGCTCGGTGTGTTCGTTGAGCTTGAAGATCTCGCCGCCATAGGCGCGCTCTCCCTCGAAAACAGCGCTGGCGTAATGCAGCCCGTGCGTCAGCACATGGATCTTGGCGTCACCCCATTGGACGAATTCGCCGTTCATCCAGATGAAGCCATCGAGTTGATCGAAGGGAACGGATGCCATGGTAACCTCCCACGGGCGGCAGCCCGGATAGTTGTATCGTTGTGTGTTTCGTGTCGGCCGCCCAAAGCGGCTTTTATGGTGGAGCGTAGGCGGATAATTGCGCTCTGGCAAACTTAGGAAATTCCGGAAAAACCGCCTTCCCTTGCCTTTTCGTTCGCAATCCGCCCAAAAGCTTGTCAAAAATTACCATTGCAGGGAAATTACGTCAATAGTACTGACATAATCTCTCTTTCCCACGGAGAAATAATGACGGATCGAAGCCCAGCCGCCGGAAAACCGATCAGGACCGCAATGTCGGTCGAGGACGGCATCGACTTCGCCATCATCGAGCTGCTCTTCTTTGCCTATCGCGACTTCACCTCCGATCCGGACCAGATCCTGGCCGATTACGGCTTCGGCCGGGCCCACCACCGGGTGCTGCATTTCGTCAACCGCAGGCCGGGCCTGACGGTCGCCGAACTGCTCGACGTGCTGAAGATCACCAAGCAGAGCCTGGCCCGTGTGCTCAAGCAACTGATCGACACCGACCATATCGTGCAGTTGCAAGGTCCGCGCGACCGCCGCCAGCGCGAACTTTATCCGACAGCCAAGGGCCGTGCGCTGGCGCTGGCGCTGGCGCGGCCACAGTCGCGCCGCATCCATGCTGCATTGGGGGATTCCGGAGTAACCGAACGGACCTTGGTGGAACGGTTCCTCGAAGCGATGGTCAATCCGGAACTGAGGGCGCAGATCGACGTTGGGTCCGCAAAAATGTCAGGGAAAAGCCATGGAGAGCACTGAACGGGTCGATCACGCGGCCGCGCCGGACGACGACGCGCCGCATCTGCTTGTCGTCGACGACGACACCCGCATCCGCAATCTTCTCAAGCAATATCTGACCGAAAATGGCTTTCGCGTCACCGTTGCCGGCAATGCCGGCGAAGCCAGGCGCAAGCTTGCCGGCCTCGACTTCGACCTTCTGGTGCTGGACGTCATGATGCCCGGCGAGACGGGGGTCGACCTGACCAAGTCGCTGCGGGCCGAAAAGAACGTACCGATCCTGATGCTCACAGCGCTGTCGGAGACCGACAGCCGCATCTCAGGGCTGGAGGCTGGCGCCGACGACTATCTGCCAAAGCCGTTCGATCCGCGCGAGCTGATCCTGCGCATCAACAACATCCTGCGCCGCGGTGGCCCGGCGACCACGCCCAAGGTCGAGCAGTTGGTCTTCGGCCCCTACACGTTCCAGATCGCCCGGCGCGAATTGAAGCGTGGCGGCGAGGCGTTGAAGCTGACCGATCGCGAGCAGGAGATCCTGGCGATCTTCGCCGCGCGAGCGGGCGAGACGATACCCCGCCACGAGCTTGTCGGCGACGATTCGGAAGTCGGCGAGCGCACCATCGACGTCCAGATCAACCGGCTGCGCCGCAAGATCGAGCGCGATCCGTCCAATCCGGTCTGGCTCCAGACCGTACGCGGTATTGGGTATCGGCTCAGCGTGGAATAGAATGCCGCCTGCGGCCGGCTGAACGGCTGCGGGCAAGCGAAAAGAGCGAATGGCAACCACGGAACTGGAACAGCCGGGCAATGGCGGCTTGAGCGCACGCGCCGCGCGGACGCTGAAGGCGGTGCCGCGCGCCTGGAACCGCTTCTGGCGCCTCGTCTCGCTCTATATGCCCAAGCGGCTCTATGCCCGCTCGCTGATCATCGTCATCGCGCCGATGATCCTGCTGCAATCGGTCGTCGCCTTCGTCTTCATGGAACGTCACTGGGCAACCGTGACGCAGCGCCTGTCGCAGGCCACCGTGCGCGACATCGCCGCCATCATCGACCTGATCGAGACCTATCCGCGCGATGCCGACTACACCAACATCATCCGCATCGCCCAGGACCGCATGCAGCTGAAGGTCGACCTCTTGCCGCCCGACCCACTCCCCGCGCCCGGTCCAAAGCCGTTTTTCTCGATTTTGGATGATGTTCTCTCATCCGAGATCACCCGCCAGATCAACCGCCCGTTCTGGATCGACACGGTCGGCAACTCCAACATCGTCGAGGTGCGCGTGCAGCTCGAGGGCAAGGTGCTGCGCGTCTTCGTGCGCCGCAGCCAGGCCTATGCCTCGAACACCCATATCTTCCTGATCTGGATGGTCGGCACCTCGCTGGTGCTGCTGATGATCGCCATTCCCTTCCTGCGCAACCAGATCCGGCCGATCCTGATGCTTGCCGAAGCCGCCGAAAGCTTTGGCAAGGGCCGGCCGATGCCGCGCGATTTCCGGCCGCGCGGCGCCGAGGAGGTTCGCCGCGCCGGCTTTGCCTTCATGCAGATGCGCGAGCGCATCGAACGCCAGATCGAACAGCGCACCGCCATGCTGACCGGCGTCAGCCATGACCTCAGAACCATCCTCACTCGCTTCAAGCTGCAGCTGGCGCTTTCCGGCGGCAAGGCCGAGACCAAGGCAGCGCTCGACCAGGACATCGACGACATGCAGTCGATGCTCGAAGGCTATCTGTCCTTTGCCCGCGGCGAAGCTTCGGAAGACGCCGGACGGTTCGATCTCGAGGCCTATTTCGAAAAGCTCGACGAGGAAGCCAGGCTGCGCAAGCGTAAGCTGTCGACGACGCTTGCCGGCGATCACGATGTGCATGTGCGGCCCAATGCCTTTGCCCGGCTGATGTCCAACGTCATCGGCAACGCCTTCCGCTATGCCAAGACGGTGGAGGTCAACGCCACCCATGGCCGCGGCTCGCTGCTGGTCACCATCGATGACGATGGTCCGGGCATTCCCGCCGATCGACGCGAAGACGTGTTCAAGCCTTTCGTGCGGCTCGACGAGGCCCGCAACCTCGATGCCAGCGGCACCGGGCTCGGCCTGTCGATCGCCCGCGACATCGCCCGCTCCCATGGCGGAGACATCACTCTTGAAGACAGCCCGCTCGGCGGACTGCGCGCCATCATCAAGGTTCCGGCATAACCGGGCACGATTCCGAAAAGTGGAAACGGCTTCATCCGCCCGTCATGAAACCATGATCAAGAGCGCGCATGAAGCGCGCGACCTCAATTGATTCGGCCTTGCCGCCTCACTTCGACCCCGTACCTGTCCGGGTGCGCTGGAGCGAAGCGAGAGCAGCAGGCTGGTCGCCGTTCCGGCATCGTCTCAAGGCAACCGTCGACCTTTCAAGCAAAGGGCCGCCATGCGCATACTGATGGTCACCGATGCCTGGCGCCCGCAGGTCAACGGCGTCGTCCACACGCTGGAGCGGCTCACCGAGACGCTGAAGTCCTTCGACGTCGCGGTGGATTTCCTGACGCCCAATATCTTTCGCACCCTGCCCTTGCCGACCTATCCCGACATCAGGCTGGCGCTGACCACGCCCGGCCATGTCGCGCGCCTGATCGACGCCGGCAAGGCCGACCACATCCACATCGTCACCGAAGGACCGCTGGGCATCATGGCGCGGCGCTATTGCCGCAATGCCGGCCGTCCATTCACCACCAGCTATCACACGCGCTTTCCCGAATATCTCAGCGCCCGCCTGCCGGTGCCGGAAAGCTGGGCCTATCGCTGGCTGCGCGATTTCCATAATTCCGGCCAGGGCACGCTGGTCGCCACCCAGTCGCTCGCCGACGACCTTTCCGCGCGCGGCTTCACCAAGCTGCGGCCATGGACGCGCGGCGTCGACACCGACCATTTCCGCCCGGACAGGAAGAAGGACCTCGGCTTCCCCGGCCCGATCTTCCTCTGCGTCGGCCGCGTCGCCATCGAAAAGAACCTGGGTGCTTTCCTCGACCTCGACCTGCCCGGCAGCAAGGTGATCGTCGGCGAAGGCCCCGAGCTTGCCAGGCTGAAGGCGAAATATCCGCAAGCGCATTTCCTCGGCCATCGCCCCAACGACGAACTGGCCGAGATCTATGCCTCGGCCGACGTCTTCGTCTTCCCGAGCCGCACCGACACGTTCGGCAACGTCATCATCGAGGCACTGGCCAGCGGCACGCCGGTTGCCGCCTATCCGGTGACCGGGCCGATCGACATTGTCGGCGATGGTTTTGGCGGCGCGGTCTCCAACGATTTGCGCGAGGCCTCACTCGCCGCGCTCAACGTCGACCGTGCCGAAGCCCGCGAACGCGCCATGCGCTACAGCTGGAAGGCCTGTGCGGAAATGTTCCTCGATACGGTCGAGGAAGCACTGGGCACACCGCGAAAGCTGGCGGCCTGATCGTGCTTTTCGTTATCCAAGGGCGAAGCTGACACACCGCCACGAATGACAAAGCGCGGCGACGCACAATCAACCGTTAGTCTGCCACGGCACCTTGTTTCAAAGGGATGTTCGGCATGACGTATTGTGCGACTTCGAAGCCATGACCAAGTCAGAGTGACAACGCAGTTCAGGGCTGCGTAGTCATCCATACTTGAGCCGCGCCGTCATCTCGCCCTCCCAAAGACATGGAGAATCCTTGGCAATTGTCGGCGACTCAAAATTTACCATTTCTACCTACATTGCGGCATGCTCGAAGCAACAGTCAGCAAAAAAATCAACAGTTACACGAGCCATTTCATCAGGCCCGAAGGTACCTTGCTGATAGTTCTGCTGGTGGTGGCTTTCTTGCCCGTACTGCTCGTCGACATACCCGCTATGGCAGACTATCCAAATCATCTCGCAAGAATGTCGATCCTGATGCGCGCCGGTACGCCCGAAGCCCATCCCTACTATGAAGCCGCGTGGGCACCCTACCCTAATCTAGCCATGGATCTCGTCGTCCCGTTCGCTGGGCGCTTGATCGGGATCGAGCTGGCATCAAAGCTTTTCTATCTAGTCTCGCAAATGCTGGTCGTCAGCGGGGCAATGGCCGTCGGAGCGGCCGCACAGGGGCGTGTGATCCTCAGCGGCTTCGTCGCTTCGCTCTTCCTCTACGCCATGCCTTTCGCTTTCGGATTCGTGAATTTTGAATTTGGACTCGGGATCGTTCTTTGGTCCATCGCGGTTTGGATTTGGCTTGCGGAAAGACCTTTGCCGCTGCGCCTTGCGATCCACGCCGTCTTCGTCGTGGTTCTGTATATCTCTCACCTATTTGCCCTCGGCCTGTATGGCATTGTGGTGGGGCTGTACGAACTCTCCCGCTGGCCAGACCATATTGAGAATTGGAAACGCACGATCTTGCTGGTTGCCGGAATGGCTGCTCCGGTCGTCGCAGTTGGCGCCCTGGCGCTCGCCTACGGCGGCAAAGTGGGTGGCGAAGGAACCGAATGGGCCCTGTCGGCGAAATTGTTGGCGCTGGTTCAAGTCAACGGCTTCAGCAGATACACTTCCTCAGCCGTGACCGTGGTGCTGGTCATTCTCAGTTACCTTGCGGTGAAGCACAGGATGGTGGCGGTCTCTCGCGTCGGCTGCTGGATAGGCTTTGGGCTCTTGTGCCTGTTCATTGTCATGCCGTTTCGCGTTGCGGACACGGCCTTTGTCGACGGGCGCGTCCTTCTGGCGCTTGTTCTGATCCTGCCAGCCTTCGTCACGATCAAGCGTCCGCAAGGCTCGCGTGGAACACTTCTCGTCGCGCTGGCGTTTGGCGCCGGGCTTGCAAACAGTGGCATCGCGATCTGGGCCCAATTGTCGTGCCGCGGCGAATATCGTGCCCTTATGACCGCGTTCGACGCCATTCCAATGGGTTCGCGAATCCTTACCGGCCAGAATGGCCTCCCAGACGACCCGCCAACGAATCTGCTCCTTTATCCAATGTACAATGCTGCCGCGTTGGCCGTAGTCACACGCAATGCACTGATGCCAACGCTGTTCACCTATCCGGGAAAACAGCCGGTGAGGCCCCGGCCGGAAGTGGCAAACCTGACCGTACCGCAAGGCGGGCCTATCCCGATGTCTGAGCTGGAGGCCTACGCCGCCGGTGCTTCCCCACCGGTCGAGGCGGCGTATGCAGCGCATTGGACCCGTGACTTTGACTATCTGCTGGTAATCGCGCCGGAGCGCAGCCCGCCACGACACGGCAACCTTGAATTAATCGCCGAAGGCAAACAGTTCAAATTTTACAGAATAAGGAAATTGGTCGACGCGGACAGGAAAAGCGGATGATGTCCGCGCGCGACACTCCTGTCACGACATGGCATGAAATTCATGCTGAAGCATCTGCCGAAAGGATTATCAATCCATCCCGGTTCGCGGGGGATTCCGATCCCCAGTCGAGACCCTAAAACAACCGCCCGCCATCCGGCACCTTACGCTCGATCGCGCCGAGCACCACGGCGCCCTCTTCGTCGGGATAGCCGAGAGTGAGCACTTCCGACATGAATGGACCGATCTGGCGCGGCGGGAAATTGACCACCGCGAACACCTGCCGGCCGATCAGCGTCTCCGGTGTATAGTATTTGGTGATCTGCGCCGACGATTTCTTGATACCGATGCCGGCGCCGAAATCGATCTTCAGCTTGAACGCGGGCTTGCGCGCCTCGGGAAACGGCTCGGCCTCGACGATCGTGCCGGCGCGGATGTCGACACGATCGAAATCGGCAAAACTGATCTCGGGCTTGCGCTCGGTGTTCGAACTCATCTTGGTCTTGTCTGCCTTAACGGGGACTCAGGCGTTGCCGTAGGTCTCGAACAGCACACCGGCCAGGGCATCCTTGGCCGAGGTTCCCGACCAGACGACGAACTGGAATGCCTGGAAATAGCATTCGCAGGCTTCCAGCGCCGACGACAGCAACACTTCGACCTGCTGGCTCGACGGCTCGACCCCGCCGGCCAGCAGCAGCGACTGGCGGAACATGATCGCGCCCTCCTGCTCCCAGAGGTCGAAATGGCCAAACAGCATCTGCTCGTTGATCAGCGACAAGAGCCGCATCACTTCCAGCGTGCGGGTCTCCGGCACCTTGATATCGAAGGCGCAGGCCAGGTGCAGCGCCTCGAAATCCTCCATCCACGAAAAGGAGACGTGATAGTCGGTCCAGCTTCCGGCAACCGAGATCGAAATCTCGTCGTCGCCGGCCCGCTCGAAGGACCAGTCGTTGTTGTGGGCCACCTGCTCGATAACATCCACCGGATGGATTTCGCGGGAGAATTCGAGTTCGAGAAGTTCCATGGAATGCTTCCTGTCGTTCTGTACGAGCGCCGCCACACGCTCCGCGGGAGGGCACACACAACGAACAATCTTGTCTAGAACTCGGACGGCCAGGACTTTCTTCGCGCAAAGACGACTTCTCGACGCAAAGACCCCAGACCGGACCCCACCGCCCGGTCGCATGATCCTGCTCCGAATCATGCAACAAATTCAGTCTATTGATCGGGAGTCGCGTGAACAGCCCAATTTTTCGCACTGCGTCATTCGCATGTGGAAAGCCGCTGTCACAAAGATTCATGCAATGCCGTTAAGCGATTCACGGCAAAGCGCTTTTCAGGATCGGGCTATGTGGAAAAGTTTAACGATTATTTTTTTGTGCGCGGCTTGGCGGCCGTCGCTGGTGTGGCGTCGCCGGCCAGTTCTGCAAGCTTCGCCTCGAGCGCCTCGATGCGGGCGGCAAGGCGGGTATTCTCTTCCCGCGCTTTGGCGGCCATCTCGCGCGCGGCTTCGAACTCTTCGCGCTGCACCACGTCCATCGTATTGAGAATGCGCTCGGCCTGCCCCTTGAAGGCGGTCTCCACCTCACGGCGCACGCCCTGGGCGGCGCCGGCGGCGTCGGTCATCAGCTTGGCGAATTCATCGAGAATGCGGTTCGGTCCGGTCGACATGGCAAATCCTCGCGCTTGCACAAAATTGACGTAGTGGCGCCGCGCGTCGAATGCAAGCTTGTTGCACCTTGCTGCGGCATCAAGTCGAGTGCGCCCACCTTGCCTTGACCCTGCCAAAACCCTGCCGCATGGTCCGCGCCCAAACACGCTCGCAACCGAGAGTTCCCCGTTGAACGAATATTTCCTGCTGCCGCTGGCCTCCCTGCCCTTCCCCAACATCAACCCGATCCTCATCCAGATCGGGCCGCTGGCGGTGCACTGGTATGGCGTCGGCTATATCGTCGGCATCCTGTTCGCCTGGTGGTATGCCAAGCGGCTCGCCGCCAATGCCAGGCTGTGGCCGAACGGCGTCCTGCCGATGAAGCCGGAGGATCTCGACGATTTCATCGTCTGGGCGGCCATCGGCGTCGTGCTCGGAGGCCGCACCGGCTATGTGCTCTTCTATGATCTGGCGCGCTACATCGCGCACCCGCTCGATATCTTCGCCGTGTGGCAGGGCGGGATGTCGTTCCATGGCGGCCTGCTCGGCGTCATCCTCGCCATGACGCTGTTTTCCATCAAGCGCGGCATCCGCACCTGGTCGCTGTTCGATGTCGTGGCGGCCGGCGTGCCGGTCGGCCTTGGCCTGGTGCGCGTCGCCAACTTCATCAATTCCGAACTGTGGGGCCGACCAACCGACGTGCCCTGGGCGTTCGAGTTTCCCAATGGCGGGCCGTTTGCCCGTCATCCGAGCCAGCTTTACGAGGCGCTGCTCGAGGGTGTGGTGCTGTTCCTTGTGCTGCGCATTCTCACCCATTCGCGCCTCAGGCTGAAGACGCCGCGCTTCGTCGGCGGCGCCTTCATCTGCGGCTACGGCCTGTCGCGCATCTTCGTCGAGTTCTTCCGCGAGCCTGACCAGCAGCTCGGCTATCTCCTCGGCACCAACTGGCTGACCATGGGCATGATCCTTTCTACCCCGATGGTGCTGGCCGGCATCTGGGCGATGCTGACCGCCAAGCCGGTGGCACAGCCGCAGCCGGCATGACACGGCTGAAGACCCGCATCGTCGACCTGATCGAGGCCCTTGGGCCGCTTCCCGTCAACGAGTACATGGCGCTCTGCCTGTTCGACCCGGCGGACGGCTACTACACGACGCGCGAGCCCTTTGGTGCGGGCGGCGACTTCATCACCGCGCCGGAGATCAGCCAGATGTTCGGCGAACTGGTCGCGGTCTGGGTGTACCAGGTCTGGGCAGCGAGCGGCCGGCCACTGCCGGTCACCATCGCCGAGATCGGACCCGGCCGCGGCACGCTGATGAAGGACATGCTGCGCACGCTGTCGCGGCTCGATCCTGACCTGGCCAACGGCGCCACCTTCGCCATGATCGAGACAAGCCCGCGCCTGACCGAGGTGCAAAAAAAGACGCTTGGCGTCACACCCTTCGCGGTTGGCTGGCACGAAACCATCGAGACCTTGCCGCAACAATCGCTGTTCATCGTCGGCAACGAACTGTTCGACGCGGTGCCCATCCGCCAGTTCATCCGCGCCGGCGCCGGCTGGCGCGAGCGCATGGTCGGCCTCGACGAGACCAACGATCTTTGCTTCTTCGCCGGCGCCGGCTCGGTCGACCCGATGCTGCTGCCCGCCGATGCCGCTGACGCGCCGCAAGGTGCGATCGCCGAAGTGGCGCCTGCCCGCACCGCGCTCATGGCAACAATCGCCGAGCGCATATCCAGGCATGGCGGCGCCGGCCTGTTTCTCGACTACGGCCATCTCCAGCCGGGTGTCGGCGACACGCTGCAGGCCTTGCGCAGCCACGATCACGAAGATGTGCTGGCCAATCCCGGTGAGGCCGACCTCACCTCCCACGTCGATTTCGCCGCCCTTGCCGCGATCGCGCGTGCACATGGCCTCGAAGCCCATCTCACGACACAGGGCGACTTCCTGCTCGGCATGGGCATCCTCGAGCGCGCCGGCCGCCTTGGCGCCGATGCCGGCCAGGCGGCGCGCGAAAGGATCGCCGGCGACGTCGAGCGCCTCGCCGGGCCGCAAGCCATGGGCGGGCTGTTCAAGGTGCTTGCGGTGCTGCCTCGCGGCGTGGCGGTTCGGCCCTTTGCCGAGGCGGATTGACTTTTTACCGCCGCCCCTCCCAATCTCCCGTCCGCGCTTTGCAGCCTGTTCTCGACCAAGCACCTTCTTCTTGACGAAACCGCCCACACGGACAACAACGCCCGCATGCTGAATCAGACCAAACCGGATCCCGTTCGGTCGCCGCTGCTGGACAAGGCGCAGGCACAAGGCATCCGCCACGGCTATTTCACCCGCGTCGGCGGTGTTTCCGGCGGCATCTATCAGGGCCTCAACATCGGCACCGGATCGAATGACGACCAGGCGCTGGTTGCCGAGAACCGCAGCCGCGTCGCTGCCTGGATGGGCGTGCCGGCAAGCCATCTGTTGACCGCCTGGCAAATCCATTCGCCCGATGTCGTCATCGCCAGGGAGCCCTTTGCCGGCGAGCGCCCCAAGGCGGACGCTATCGTTACCGACCGGCCGGGCATCGCCATCGGCGCCTCGACCGCCGATTGCGGTCCCGTGCTGTTCGCTGATGCGCAGGCGCGCATCATCGGCGCCGCGCATGCCGGCTGGAAAGGCGCGTTCACCGGCGTGCTCGAAAACACCATCCTGGCGATGGAAAGCCTCGGCGCCCGGCGCCAAAACATCGTCGCCGTGCTAGGCCCCTCCATCGGCCCGCGAAACTACGAGGTCGGCCCGGAATTCGTCGCCCGCTTTGTCGAAGCCGACGCCGAAAACATCCTCTATTTCGCTCCGTCCGCCAATGCCGGCCATGCGATGTTCGACCTCAACCGCTACACGGTTGACCGGCTGGCCAAGGCAGGCGTGACGGCTGAGGGCCTAGACCGCTGCACTTACGCTGAGGAAGGCCTGTTCTACTCCTATCGGCGCACCACGCATCGCAAGGAGCCCGATTACGGCCGGCAGGTTTCGGCAATTGTCTTGGAGAGGGAATAATGGCGCTGCATTTTGAACGATCTGAATTTGACGCGCGGCGCGACCGGCTGATCATCGAGATGGCCGAAAAGAAGCTCGACGCCATCCTGCTGTTCGCGCAGGAAAGCATGTATTGGCTGACCGGCTACGACACGTTCGGCTTCTGCTTCTTCCAGTGCCTGGTGGTCAAGGCCGACGGTTCGATGGTGCTTCTGACCCGCTCGGCCGACCTGCGCCAGGCGCGTCAGACCTCGATTATCGACAACATCGTCTTGTGGACCGACCGCAACGGCGCCAATCCTGCGGTCGACCTGCGCAATCTGCTCAACGAACTCGACCTGCTCGGCGCCCGCATCGGTGTCGAATATGACACCCACGGCCTGACCGCCTTCAACGGCCGCCGCCTGGACGAGCAGTTGCAGACCTTCGGCCAGATCGCCGATGCGTCCGGCATTGTCGGCCGGCTGCGCCTGTTCAAGAGCCCGGCCGAGATAGCCAAGGCCGAGAAGGCCGCCAATCTCTCCGACGATGCGCTCGACGCGGCACTGCCGCTGATCAAGCAAGGCGGCGACGAAGCTCTGATCCTGGCCGCCATGCAGGGCGCGATCTTCGCCGGCGGCGGCGACTATCCGGCCAACGAGTTCATCATCGGCTCCGGCGTCGATGCGCTGCTGTGCCGCTATAAGGCCGGCCGCCGCAAGCTCACCAAGAACGACCAGCTGACGCTCGAATGGGCCGGCGTCTTCAACCACTACCATGCGCCGATGATGCGCACGGTGCTGACCGGCAAGGTGTCGAAGCGCCATCAGGAACTGTTCGACGCCGCCCGCGCAGCACTCCTGGCTGTCGAGAAGGCGATGATGCCGGGCAACAGCTTCGGCGACGTCTTCGATGCGCATGCCCGCACCATGGAGGCACACGGCCTGACCAAGCACCGGCTGAACGCCTGCGGCTATTCGGTCGGCGCCCGCTTCACCCCGTCCTGGATGGACATGCCGATGTTCTACCAGGGCAATCCCGAACCGATCGCGCCCAACATGACGCTGTTCGCCCATATGATCATCATGGACTCCGACACCGAGACGGCGATGACGCTTGGCCGCACCTACCTGACCACCGAATCCCAGCCCAGGCCGCTGTCCCGCCATGATCTCGACTTGATCGTAAAGTGAATCCACAGTGGGAGGCGTTCTTCGCCAAGGAGTTAGAAGGCAAATGAGACGATCGCATGTGACGACCGTGTCATTGCTTGTGGCATTGGCTCTTGCCGCCTGCACCAACGCAAAGGACGTGCTCGAACCGTCGGCGATCACCCCGCCGGCGACGTCGACCCAGACGCTGCCCGCAACGTCAGGCAACACGGCGGCAACGGT
>NZ_RZQE01000970.1:0-864 GCF_004022955.1 Mesorhizobium sp. M7A.F.Ca.US.002.01.1.1
GCCCGAGATCGCGCAAGCCGCCGTCACTATCTGGGAGATCGAGCCCGGCCGCGTCGAACTCGTCGCCTATTTCGCAGCCAAGGCCGGCCAGACGGCGATCTCGCGCGCGGACCTCGCCAGGACGATGAAGCGGCGGCTGCCGGACTACATGGTGCCCTCCTATCTGGAGGAGCTGCCGGCGATCCCGATGACCGTTTCCAACAAGGTGGATTTGCGCCAGCTGCCGAAGCCGACAAGCGTGCGGCTTTCGGGCGATCGCGCCATGGTCGCGCCCAGCAATGACGACGAGCGTTTCCTGGCCGACGCGCTGGCCGCGGTGCTGAAATTCGACGAAGTGTCCGTCGAGGACAATTTCTTCGACGATCTCGGCGCCAACTCGCTGCTGATGGCGCATTTCTGCGCCCGTGTGCGCACCAGGAAGGAATGGGCGACGGCGTCGATGCGCGACATCTACCTCCACCCGACCGTGGCGCGGCTGGCGCTGCATCTGGGCGTAGCGGACGAGATGACGACGGCCACCAACGAGCCCGTCCTCACGCGGCGGGCCTCCAATCTTGCCTATTGGACCTGCGGCGCCGCACAGCTGATGTTCTACGGGCTCTACAGCTATGGCGCCCTGTGGGCGATCAATGGCGGCCTCAACTGGATGTACGACGCGCTCGACGATCCGCTGCAGCTCTACATCAGGTGCGTGGCGCTTTCGGCCGCCGTGTTCTTCGGCATGTCGGGTTTTGCCGTCCTCGCCAAATGGGTGCTGGTCGGCCGCTGGAAGGCGGAGGCGTTTCCCATCTGGGGCGTGCGTTACTTCCGCTTCTGGGTGGTCAAGACGTTGATCCGCACCGCGCCCGTCGTGCTGTTCCGCGG
>NZ_RZQE01000971.1:0-862 GCF_004022955.1 Mesorhizobium sp. M7A.F.Ca.US.002.01.1.1
CCGCAAGAAAATCCTGATCGCCGACATGGATTCGACCATGATCGACCAGGAATGCATCGACGAGCTGGCCGACGAGATCGGCGTAAAGGATCATGTTGCCACGATTACCGCGCGATCCATGAATGGCGAGATCGCCTTCGAACCGGCTTTGCGCGAGCGGGTGGCGTTGCTGAAGGGCCTCGACGCCACCGTGGTCGATCGCATCGTCGCCAATCGCCTGACGCTGGCCTCGGGCGGCCGTGTTCTGGTCCGGACCATGCGCGCCAACGGTGCCTGGACGGCACTCGTGTCTGGCGGGTTCGAGGTGTTCACGACGCGCATCGCCGCAATGCTCGGCTTCCAGGAGAACCGCGCCAATCGCCTGCTCGAACAGGACGGGCGCTTCACCGGCCTGGTCGGCGAACCTATCCTCGGCCGCGCCGCCAAGGCCGACGCGTTGATCGAAATTTCAGCGCGTCTCGGCCTGACGCCCGCCGACGCCATTGCCGTCGGTGACGGCGCCAATGATCTCGACATGATCCGCCTTGCCGGTACCGGTGTCGCGCTTCACGCCAAGCCGACGGTGGCGGCACAGGCCAAGGTCCGCATCGATCATGGCGACCTGACCGCGCTGCTCTATATGCAGGGCTACAGGCAGGAGGACTTTGTGCAATGAAACCAATGCGTACCGAGCGCCTGATCCTGCGCAACTGGGAGGATCGCGACCGCGACCTGTTCCACCGCATCAACTCCGACGACCGGGTGATGGAGTTCTTTCCATTCCGCCGTGACCGTGCCCAGGCGGATGCCAAGATGGACGAGCTCCGGGCCTGGACCACGAACGACGGATACGGTTTTGCTGCCGCCGAGATCACCGCCACCG
>NZ_RZQE01000972.1:0-859 GCF_004022955.1 Mesorhizobium sp. M7A.F.Ca.US.002.01.1.1
GATCTGGGCCGCCCCCATCGCCGGTCTCGTCGTCGGCCTGATCGGCGCCATCGTTTTTGCCACGGCGGAACGGTTCGGCCTTGCCATGGGGCCGGCGGCCGCACTTGCCCTTGTGGCAACCCTGCTCACCACCGGCTGCCTGCATGAGGACGGCCTGTCCGACGTCGCCGACGGGTTTGGCGGCGGCAAATCGCGCGGCCGCAAACTTGAGATCATGCGCGACAGCCGCATCGGCGCCTATGGTGCGGCGGCGCTGGCTCTGTCGCTGCTGGTCCGCTGGAGCGCGCTGTCGGAGTTCGTCGATCCCACACAGGCCCTGTTTGCCCTCCTGGCCGCACACGCGGCCTCGCGCGGCCTGCTTGGCGCTTTCATGCATCTCTTGCCTCCAGCGCGCGTCGACGGCCTCTCGGTCGACGCCGGCACCGTGTCGCAGGAAACCGCCATGGCCGGCGCCTTGCTCGGCGCGATCCCGCTTCTCTTGCTCGGGCTGGGCGGCGCCGTCTTCGCGCTGATCCTGCTTGGCCTGCTGTTTGCCGCATTCCGCGCCCTTTGCTTCAACCAGATCGAGGGCCAGACCGGCGACACGATCGGCGCCTTGCAGCAGGCAAGCGAGATCGCGGTGCTGCTCGTCGCTTCCGTAGCGCTTTCCTGATCCCTTTGGCCTGATCCCCATGGCCTGATTCCTTTTCGGAGACTTTGCCCCCATGTCCTTCAAGTCCCTTAGTGAATTGCGCGCCGCCTGCCTCGACCTGCCGGCTGGCAGCGATGCCGCGGCCAATGCGGTCGCACGCCGCCAGGACACGCTGACCAAGCCGCAAGGCAGCCTCGGCCGGCTCGAGACCATCGCCGCGTGGCTGGC
>NZ_RZQE01000973.1:0-853 GCF_004022955.1 Mesorhizobium sp. M7A.F.Ca.US.002.01.1.1
CTTCCATGCATACGCTGCTGATTGACCTTGAAGGAACGTCCCCCTGCAACCCCACACACTGACGACCGCGACGGCAATGGTCGACGCATTCCCAGGTGAAGGCGACGCGTTGGCCGCCTGCGGCTCCCAGCCTGTCTGCCTTAAACGTCCTGCCCAGTCGGGATCGAGAGCGCTCAGACGCCGCGGATGCGAGAACGCATCGGGGTGGATGAATCGTTGCGGTCCAGTGTGTGATTGACATCGATGAAACAGTTGCCTTCACATTCACCGCAGCTGGCGACCCTAAATACTTCCGCTGGGTTCGCTTGCAAGACAGAACCATCTTCGCTTCCTGGGCACTCAAGGCGAGGCGCATATCACGGTACACCAATGCTAAGCAGCAATGCGCAGGCCGACCGCTTCAGCGAAGTGGTAATGCCTCATCTCGCCGACGCGCTTTCGCTGGCCCGTTGGCTAACCGGCAATGCCACCGACGCCGAGGATGTCGTGCAGGACGCGTGCATGAAGGCACATGCCAGCATCGCCAGTTATGCCGGCGGCAATGCACGCGCCTGGCTGCTCACCATCGTGCGCAATGCGTGCTACACATGGCTGGCGCGGAACCGCCCGCGCAGCATCGTCTCGGTGGGCGATCTCGCCGATCTCGACGAGGTGAGCTCCGCTCACGCAGCCGATCCACCCGACAGCGAGAGCCCGGAGGCGACCCTGATCGCCAAGGCAGATACCGTAGCACTCGAAGCCGCGATCGCCGCCCTGCCGCAGCCGTTTCGCGAAACCCTCGTGCTGCGCGACATCAATGGCCTCGCCTACCGCGATATCGCGGCCATGCTAGGCGTGCCGATGGGTACGGTGA
>NZ_RZQE01000974.1:0-853 GCF_004022955.1 Mesorhizobium sp. M7A.F.Ca.US.002.01.1.1
GGTTGCGCAGCGACATCTCCTGCACCTTGATGACCTTCTCGGCATGCGCTTCCGACAGCGAGCCGCCGAACACGGTGAAATCCTTGGCGAAGAGGTAGACCGGGCGGCCGTTGACGGTGCCCCAGCCGGTAACGACGCCGTCGCCCGCGATCTTGGTCTTTTCCATACCGAAATCGGTCGAGCGGTGCTCGACATACATGTCGAACTCCTCGAACGAGCCCTCGTCGAGAAACACCTCGATGCGTTCGCGCGCGGTGAGCTTGCCCTTCTTGTGCTGGGCGTCGATGCGCGCTTGGCCGCCGCCCATGCGGGCGATCTCGCGGCGGCGCTCGAGTTCCTTCAGCACGTCCTTCATCGATTACCTCCCAAGCCAGCGGCATTTCGTGGTAATCGTGCCGGCAAGCGAGCGCAAGCGCCGCTTGCTCCGTCGATTTTGCTGCGCTGCAACATGAGCCCCCTTGCATTTGGTGGCGAACTGGGCCATATGCGGCGGCATAGGCGCTTGGGCCGGGACTTATCCGGCCTTCTCGACGAATGAGACTGGTTGCGTCTGTTTTCCCTCTTTCCGGTATATCGGCCCTTTTTCCGGTAAATCACAAAGCGGCGAAAAAGCCCCGTGGCATGATGCCTGCGGGCACGACAGCGCAGCCGAGTGGACGAACCCGTCCGCCCGCCTTGTCGTTTCATGAAAATTTGTTCGACGGCAGGTTGCGCCCTGCCGCCATCGATGTTTGCGGCCAGAAGCCGCGTGAAAGAAGATTATTTTGACCAACGAAAACACTTTGCCCGGTAGCAACACTGCGGAACTCACCGGTTTCGCGGCACTGGGTATTACGGGCGCGCTGCTCAAGGC
>NZ_RZQE01000975.1:0-844 GCF_004022955.1 Mesorhizobium sp. M7A.F.Ca.US.002.01.1.1
CCGTCCACCCCAGCCTCGAATTCCTGGTAAGGCCATGGCTTTGGCCGACGCTGCCGGATTTTCTCAAGATGGCCGCCTGCGGCTTCGTCGCCTCCGCCGGCATGATCCTGCTGTCGCAGGCTTACCGGATGGCGCCGGCCAACCGCGTTGCCACTTTCGAATATACCGGCATCCTGTGGTCGCCGCTGTGGGGTTTCCTGTTCTTCGCCGAGGTGCCGCGGTCGACGACCGTGATCGGTGCCGCCTTGATCATCGGCGCCGGCCTGCTGGCGCTCAACACCGAACGGCGCAAGAATGTTCCACCCGTGCTCGCTGCCGCCGACCCAGCCTGATCAGGCGAAGCAGATCAGCGCCCGTTCGACACGCGAGCGGATTTCAGCCAGCGTGAAGGGCTTCTGCACGACATCGAGGATGATGCCGTTCAATTCCTCGGCGCGCTCGCGCTGGTCGGCATAGCCGGTCATCAGCACGATCTTGATGGCGGGAAACAATGCTGCCGCCGCTATCGCCATCTCGATGCCGTCCATCTCCGGCATGCGGATATCGGAGACGACGAGATCATAGCCGCCACGCGCGGCCTGGATCAGCGCAAGCCCCTGCGCGCCATCCGCAGCGATATCGATTGTGTGCCCGGCGCGTTCAAGCGCGCGGGCGGCCAGGGTGCGGACGGACTCATCGTCCTCGACGATCAGAAGCTTTGCCATGGCCGGCATATTTGGCCGCCAAAAGTTGACTTTTCCTGAAAGCGCTGAGGATCAGCAAACCTTTTTGCTGCCGCTCAGGCATCCCCTTTGACGACACCGACAAAGGGCAACTCGCGAAAGGCATGGGCTACATCCATGCC
>NZ_RZQE01000976.1:0-841 GCF_004022955.1 Mesorhizobium sp. M7A.F.Ca.US.002.01.1.1
GGCAAAGGCAAGCTCGCCCCGCCAGCCGCCCTTGCACTTGGCCACGGCCCAGTAGGGCGCAGTATTAGGCTCCGGCCGCTGCCGAGCCACCGCAAAGCCAAAGGCCTTTGCCGCGAATTTCTCGATGCGGACGGCGACATGTTTCAGCGCCGGCTGACCGGAAATGGGATCGGTCAGCGGCGCGGTCAGCGTGTCGAGCCGGCCCTTTGCCGAGAACTGATCGGTCCAGTGCATCGGCGCAAACAGGCTGCCCTGGCGCTGGCGCGCCGTCACCAGCGCGCGCACCAGCACATCACCGCGCGGGCTGGAAACGCGCGCTATGTCGGCGTCACCGATGCCGAAGCGCTGCGCATCCGCCGGGTGGATCTCGACGAAGGGCTCGGCGATATGCTGCGACAAACGCGGGCTTTTCCCCGTCCGCGTCATGGTGTGCCAATGGTCGCGGATCCGGCCGGTGTTGAGGATCAGCGGATAATCGGGGCTGGTGCGGATTTCCGTGGTGGGACGGATGGCGATGAAGCGCGCCTTGCGGTCGGGTGTGAAGAAGTTGCCGTTGGCGAAGAAGCGAGCCTGGAGCCCAGTCGTGCCGACCCCTTCTGGCCAACCTCCAGCTTGAGCGCCCCCCTCTGGCCTGCCGGCCATCTCCCCCTCAAGGGGGGAGATTGGCAGCTTCGCCGACCGCTTTCGCTTTGCGACGTTGTGAATTGGCGAAGACGGCCATGACAGCCGATCTCCCCCCTTGAGGGGGAGATGGCCGGCAGGCCAGAGGGGGGCGCCTTGGCTCGGCGCTGGCCATTGGAACGGCTCAAGCGCCTCATATCCCTCCCCATCAACCCCGGCA
>NZ_RZQE01000977.1:0-837 GCF_004022955.1 Mesorhizobium sp. M7A.F.Ca.US.002.01.1.1
TTGGCGAGGGTGCCGTCGTTGCGAAGGCACCGGTGGCTCTTGGGCCGCCTTTGCGCGGCAAGGGTTATGTCGCGGCTGACGGCTGCTGCGATTCCATCCGCCATGTCCGCGCCCTGCTGTCGCTCGACGGCAAGTTCTACCTTGCCCAACGTTTCGCTATCGACTGGGAGCAAATCGACGACAACAACACGCTGGTCGTGGGCGACCTTAAGGTTCCTGCGAACTACCACATCTATGGCAAGCCTATCCTTGCCGTTGCCGACGGCACCGTGGTCGGGACGCGCGACGACTTGCAGGACCAAGTGCCCGGTGCGCTGCCCGCCAACTTGCCGATTGACGAGGCCGACGGAAACTTCGTCGTGCTCGACATCGGCTCGGGCTTGTTCGTCAACTACGCCCACATGCGGCCGGGGAGCATTAAGGTGAAGCTCGGAGACAAGGTGCAGCGCGGCGATCAGATTGGCGAAGTCGGCAATACCGGGAACAGTCAAGCGCCGCATTTGCACCTGCATGTCATGGACAGCGCTTCTCCGTTGGCCTCGGACGGCCTCCCCTACGTGTTCGACAGCTTTACCATCACCGCCGTCGGCGAGGCCACCGAGGATTTTGACATGGCGGAAGCGACCGGATCGCCGATGACGCTTACGCCGCGCGTCCCGCCCCAGAAACTGGAAGACGTGCTGCCGCTTGACCTGTCTGTTGTTGACTGGCCACAGTGATCGCCTTGTAAAAGGCAGTGGACAGTCCGCCCTGATTTCCGAAATGGTGAGCTCGAAGCCGATGACCGCCACCCGCACAATACCCTTACGTCTTTTCCTTGCCGCTGCCGTCCTTACC
>NZ_RZQE01000978.1:0-836 GCF_004022955.1 Mesorhizobium sp. M7A.F.Ca.US.002.01.1.1
CTGCTGATCCTGTTCAAGCTGCGGCCGCAGGCTTCAGCCGACGAGGAGAAGCCGGTCAATGGCGGCAAGGCGGTCGCGACCTGACGCGCCCCCCCGAAGAGGTTTAACGGTGACCAGCAAAGGCATCGTCATCCGCGAGGCGCATTTCCCGGGCCGCGCGCCGATCGAAGCCTACGGCAATGGCGGATTCCGCTTTGCCGACATGTCGCATCGCGGTTCGCTGCTCTGTCTGCCATCCGGCATCCATGGCTGGGAGCCGGTGGATCCCTTGGCGCTGACGGTGGCGGATTTTGACAGGCTGCTGTCCGAGGCCGACAAGATCGAGATCCTGCTGGTCGGCATGGGCAGGGATCTTCGGCCGTTGCCCGCTGCATTGCGGGCCGCGCTGAAGGCCGCCGGCATTGCATCCGACCCGATGTCGACGGGTGCCGCGGTGCGGACCTACAATGTCCTTCTGGCGGAAGAGCGCGCCGTGGCTGCCGCGCTCATTGCCGTCGATTGATATGCCTCGAAGCGCTGAAATCGTCATGGACGCGGTGCGTGCCGCCGACCATGATCGCTATCTGACCGCGCTCTACGCGCCGGACGGCAAGCGCTACGCGCTGTTTTCGCTCTACGCCTTCAACGCGGAGATATCAGGTATTCGCGATCGCATCCATGAGGCGCTACCGGGCGAGGTGCGGCTGCAATGGTGGCGCGATGTCATTGCCGCCGGCGGCGAGGCCGGCGCCGGCCATCCCACTGCCGAAGCCGTGAACGCTACGATAGCGACGTTCGGCCTGCCGAAGCCGGCCTTCGAGAACATGCTCGATGCGCGCATCTTCGACCTCTACGAC
>NZ_RZQE01000979.1:0-832 GCF_004022955.1 Mesorhizobium sp. M7A.F.Ca.US.002.01.1.1
ATCAGGAGGACAATGAGCGCGCAGGCCATGCCGCGAGGCCGGGAGACGAAACACGATGGAATCCGTTGCCAGAAGCCAATCCGCCGCCGATCCAGGCGCTTCGGCGTCGAACGACAAAACGCTGATTTACCGGCAGTCGCGCTGGACGCGGCTGACGCATTGGCTGTGGGCGATCTCGCTGTTCTTCATGCTGTTGTCCGGCCTGCAGATCTTCAATGCCCGTCCGCAGCTCTATATCGGCAAGCAATCGGGCTTCGATTACAACAACACCATCTTCGCCATCGGCGCCGAGAACTCCGATGCGGGTCCGCGCGGCTACACGGAGATCTTCGGCAAGCGCTTCGACACCACTGGGGTGCTCGGCTGGTCGGGTCCGGCCGGCCAGGAGACGTCCCGCGCCTTCCCGTCCTGGGCGACCATCCCGTCCTACTATGATCTCGGCACTGCGCGCGTCATCCATTTCTTCTTTGCCTGGATACTCACCACGACGTTGATCGTCTGGTTTGTCGCCAGCACCGTGAACGGCCATTTGCGGCGCGATCTCGCGCCACGCCTCGACGATTTGAAGCGGTTGCCGCAAGACATCGTCGACCACGCCAAGCTCAAATTCCATCACACGCGCGAATACAACACGCTGCAGAAGATGGCCTATGGCGGGGTTCTGTTCGTGCTGCTGCCGCTGATGATCATCACCGGTCTGGCGATGTCGCCAAGCATGAACTCGGTGCTGCCTTTCCTCAACGATCTGCTCGGTGGCCGGCAGACGGCACGCACCATCCATTTCACCGTCATGGTGCTGCTGGTCGCCTTCTTCGTCGTCCATATCCTGATG
>NZ_RZQE01000097.1:0-16308 GCF_004022955.1 Mesorhizobium sp. M7A.F.Ca.US.002.01.1.1
GCATCAACAGCCCCAACGGCTTCGCGGCCTCGGTCAGCGGCCGTTTCGACGAACAGAGCTTCGAGATCCGCCGCGCCGAGGTGAAGGCCGCCTATTCCGGCCTGCCTGTGTCGCTGAGCGCCAAATACGCCTTCATCCAGGCCCAGCCGCTGTACGGCTTCACCACCGACCGCCACGAGGTCACGCTTGGTGCATCCACGCATCTGGCCGAAAACTGGCGCGTCTTCGGCACAGGAACCTACGACCTGCAGCAGAGCCTGCTGGTCAAGGACGGCGTCGGCTTCGCCTACAACGATTCCTGCTTCACTTATTTGATGACCTACTCGCAGTCGCGCGATCTGAACACCAGGGAGGTGTCGCAGACCATCGGCTTCAATCTGTCGTTCCGCACCCTCGGCGATTTCGGCTCGTCGACCAGTGCCGTCGACACGATCCAGTAACAATCGGCGACATCGTTTCGCCGCATAGGGCTGGCACGGATTTCGCGCACCTGGAAAGATCAAATTGGGCGGGACCGGGATAGAATTGGGATGCCAACGATGAGGAAATACCTCTTTTCAGCAGGTTTCGCGTTGCTCGTGGCGGCGACGTCCGTGTCGATCACCGTAATGGCGCCGCCGGCTTTCGCCAGCGAGATCAAATACGTCGTCAACGACATTCCTGTCACCACCGGCGACATCGCCCATCGCGCCGCCTTCCTGAAGCTGCAGCGCAAGAAGGGCGATGCCGGCCAGGAAATGATCGACCAGACGTTGCGTATGGCCGAGGCCAAGCGGCTTGGTATCCGCATCAGCGACGCCCAGGTCGATGCCGCGTACCAGCGCTTTGCCTCGAGCAACAAGATGCAGCTCAGCCAGCTCGACGGCGTCATGGAGAAGTCGGGCGTCACTAAGAGCCACTTCAAGGAATTCATCCGCGCCCAGATGGCCTGGAACCAGGCCTTGAGCGCGCGCTACCGTTCCGGCGACGGCACCGGCGCCGTCAGCGAACAGGATCTCGTCAGGAAGATGCTCGAAAAAGGCGGCGCCAAACCGAGCGCCACCGAATACATGCTGCAGCAGGTCATCTTCGTGGTGCCGGCGGCTGAACGCAGCGCGACGCTGGGCAAACGCAAGCGAGAGGCCGACGCCATGCGCGCCCGCTTCAACGGCTGCAACACGACGCGCGAATTCGCCAAGGGCCTGATCGACGTCACCGTTCGCGATCTGGGCCGGGTGCTGGCGCCGCAACTGCCGCCGGACTGGGCCGAGCAGATCAAAGCTACCAAAGTCGGCGGTGCCACCGTCACGCGCGAAACTGAACGCGGCGTCGAATTCATCGGCATCTGCTCGTCGCGCGAAGTGTCCGACGACAAGGTTGCCCAGATGGCGTTCCAGGCCGAAGGCTCCGGCGGCGACAAGGATGCCGACGCGCTCAGCAAGAAATATGTCGACGAGCTGAAGGCAAAAGCCCGCATCGTCAAGCGCTGACGTGGGCAACGCAGTGACTGCGCTCGCGTTGAGCGCCGGCGATCCGTCCGGCATTGGGCCGGAGATCGCCATCGCCGCCTTCATGGCGCGTGAAGCTGCCGCCCTGCCCCCCTTCTACCTGCTCGCCGATCCGGCGCTGATCGCCTCCCGGGCGCGCCTGCTCGGCCTCTCGCTGCCGATCGCCGAAGCCACCCCGGCACAAGCGGCGCAGGTCTTTGCCCGCGCCTTGCCGATCGTTCCGCTGGCTGCAGGCTGCATCGACAGCCCCGGCCAGCCGGATCCGGCCAATGCGGCCGCCACCATCGAGGCCATCGACCGCGCCGTCGCCGATTGCCTTGCCCGCGAAGCCTCGGCCGTGGTCACCTGCCCCATCGCCAAGAAGCCGCTCTACGATGCCGGCTTTCGCTTTCCCGGCCACACCGAATATCTGGCGCATCTGGCGGCTCGGCACAGCGGTGTCGAGGCGATGCCGGTGATGATGCTGGCAGGACCCGACCTGCGCACCGTTCCCGTCACCATCCACATAGCGTTGGCCGAGGTGCCGAAGGCACTGACCACCGAACTGATCGTCGCCACCGCGCGCATCACCGCTGCCGACCTTGCCGGCCGCTTCGGCATCGCCAGGCCACGGCTGGCGATTGCCGGGCTCAATCCACATGCCGGCGAAGGCGGCGCCATGGGCCTCGAAGACGAGCGGATCGTGCGCCCGGCGGTCGACATCCTGCGCGCCGAAGGCATCGACGCTTTCGGCCCTTTGCCGGCCGACACGTTGTTCCATGTCCGGGCGCGGGCTGGTTACGACGCGGCCCTTTGCATGTATCACGACCAGGCGCTTATCCCGGCCAAGGCGCTGGCTTTCGACGAGGCGGTCAATGTCACGCTCGGCCTGCCCTTCATCCGCACCTCGCCCGACCACGGCACGGCCTTCGACATCGCCGGCAAGGGTGTGGCGCGGCCCGACAGCCTGATAGCGGCGCTGAAGCTTGCCCGGCGGCTGGCCGACACGAACACCAAGGCGGTTGCCGTATGAGATCTCGGGCATGAGCATCGACGGGCTGCCGCCGCTGCGCGAGGTGATCGAGCGGCATGGGCTGCAGGCGAAGAAGGCGCTCGGCCAGAATTTCCTGCTCGACCTCAACCTCACCGGCAAGATCGCCCGCACCGCCGGCGACTTGTCCGATGCAACCGTCATCGAGGTCGGCCCCGGTCCCGGCGGGCTGACCCGCGCCTTGCTTGCCAACGGAGCGCGCCAGGTGATCGCCATAGAGCGCGACGAACGTTGCCTGGCTGCTCTTGCCGAAGTGTCCGACCACTATCCCGGCCGGCTGGAGGTTGTTTCGGGCGATGCGCTGAAGACGGATTTCACGGGCCTTGCCAGTCGAGCGACCGGCAATGGCGGCCCGGTCAAGATCGTGGCCAACCTGCCCTACAACATCGGCACGGAGCTGCTGGTGCGCTGGTTGACCGTCAGCGACTGGCCGCCTTTCTACACCTCGATGACTTTGATGTTCCAGCGCGAGGTGGCCGAGCGCATCGTCGCTCCCGCCGGCAGCGACAGCTATGGCCGGCTGGGGGTCCTTGCCGGCTGGCGGACGGAGGCGAGGATCGCCTTCGACGTACCGCCACAGGCATTCACGCCGCCGCCAAAGGTCACCTCCTCGGTGGTGCGTCTTGTGCCGCGCCCGATGCCCCTGCCCACCGAGGTGAAGAAACTCGGCCGCGTCACAGAAGCCGCCTTCGGCCAACGTCGCAAGATGCTGCGGCAAAGCGTTAAGAGCCTCGGCGGCGAGGCCCTGCTCGACCGCGCCGGCATCGATCCGACACGCCGCGCCGAGACGCTCAGCGTCGAGGAATTTGTAAGGTTGACAAACGCGGTGTAAGAAGCTGCCGATCTGCCCCCTCGTGGGGGAGATTGGCGCTTCACCGCCTCAACCCGTCTTCTCGTCCAACAGTCCCGAGACGAAATCGAACAGGCCTGGCCGGCGGTCGCGTCTCAGCCGCTCGGCGACGACGATGCCGCGCACTTCGGCGAAGGCGCGGTCGAGGTCGTCATTGACGATGACGAAATCATATTCCTTCCAGTGCTCGATCTCGTTGCGGGCGTTTTTCAACCGCGTTTCGATCACCGCTTCCTGGTCTTCGGCGCGGCGCTTCAGCCGTGCCTTCAACTCCTTCATCGATGGCGGCAGGATGAAGATCGAGACGATGTCGGCGCGCATCTTCTCCTTGAGCTGCTGGGCGCCCTGCCAGTCGATGTCGAAGAGCATGTCGCGCCCTTCAGACAGCGCCAGTTCGGCAGGCTCGCGCGGTGTCGCATAGCAATTGCCATGCACCTCGGCCCACTCCAGCAGCGCGTCTGAATCACGAAGCCGCTCGAGTTCGCGCATCGTCCGGAAATGATAGTGGACGCCTTCGATCTCGCTGCCGCGGCGCGGCCTGGTGGTGACCGAGACCGACAGTTCGAGGCTGGAATCGCTTTCCAGAAGATTGCGCGCGATCGTCGACTTGCCGGCGCCAGACGGCGACGACAGGACGAGCATCAGGCCCCGGCGGCGAATGCGGGACCCCAAATCCTTGGCAACCATCGGCTACTCCAGATTCTGGATCTGTTCACGAAACTGGTCGACCACCGCCTTCAGGTCCAGCCCGATCGCGGTGATGGCGGCGGCATTCGACTTGGAACACAGCGTATTCGATTCGCGGTTAAATTCCTGTGCCAGAAAATCGAGCTTGCGACCGACCGCGCCGCCGCCCACCAGCAGTGCCCGGCCGGATGCGACATGCGTTTTCAGCCGGTCGATCTCTTCGCGAATATCGGCCTTGGTGGCCAGGAACGCGGCCTCCATGTGCAGTCGGGTGGCATCCAAATTGGCGGAAGCGTCCATCAGCAGCCTGACCTGCTCGGCGATGCGTTCCCGGATCACCGCGGTCTCGCGGGATGGATCCACTTCTGCCCGCAGCGTCAGCGCCTCGATTGTGTCGATATGACCCGACAGCAGCAAAGCCAGCGCGGCCCCTTCGCCCTGCCGAGCCTGTTCGAGCCCGTTCAAGGCCACTTCGAGCGCGGCCATGATCGCGGCATCGAGCGCAGCCCTCGCCTCCTCGGTTTCGACAGTCTCGGGAATGTCGAGCACGCCACGCAGCGAAAGCAATCCATCCGAGGTCGCCGCAGCAACGCCGAACTGCTCCTGCAGCCGCTTGGCGAGCCCAGCCAGGTCCTTCAGGAAGGCTTCGTTGACGACCGGCTGCGCCTGCGCGCCGACGGCACGGCCGATGGTCAGCGTCGCCTGAAAATTGCCGCGTGCAAAACGTTTCTGAAGTATCTGCCGGACAGCCGGTTCCAACCGCTCGAAGCCTTGCGGCAGCCGCAGCCGTACTTCGACGCTCTTGCCGTTGACGGACTTGACCTCCCAGGCGATCGAAGTGCCTTCGTGCTCGGCGACGGCACGTGCAAAACCGGTCATGCTCTGCAAATTCATATCGCCCACACGTCCCTGGCACATTGCCCCGAACCGGCTTTCCGGACAGAGCAAGTGCGGCTTGAAAATGACTGCGCAGGCGCGTCGAAATCGGACGCGCGGCGCTCTTGCAAATGTCAGGGCGTCGCCTGTCGGGCAACGCCTTTCTTCATTCTACTGGGCAGCGCCCGCGTCACCGCCGCTGTCGTCGGCACCGTCAGCCGGCCCACTGTCGGCCGGCCCACCGTCCGCCGGCTTGACGGCATCGCTGTCGCCGCCGCCGGTCGTCTTGGCGGCTTTGGCGACGTCATCCGCCTGCTTCTTCTGCAGAGCGCGATAGCGGGCGACATTCTCGTTGTGCTCGTCCAGCGTCGCGGCAAAGACGTGCCCACCGGTGCCGTCGGCGACGAAATAGAGGTCGTCGGTCTTCGATGGGTTGGCCACCGCCTCCAGCGCTGCACGACCCGGATTGGCGATCGGCGTCGGCGGCAAGCCGTTGATCACATAGGTGTTGTAGGGGGTCTGTTTCTGGATATCCGACTGGTAGATCGGCCGGTCCGCCGGCTTTCCCTTGCCGCCGAACAGCCCGTAGATGATGGTCGGATCGGATTGCAGGCGCATGCCCTTGGCAAGCCGGTTCAGGAAGACGGCGGCAACCCGTGAACGCTCGTCACCCTTGCCCGTCTCTTTCTCGACAATCGAAGCCAGCGTGACGAACTCCTCGACGTTGGCCAGCGGCAGGTCCGGCGCGCGCCGCTGCCAGACATCGTCAACCAGCTTCTTCTGATCCGCAAGCAGCTTGTCGACCATCTGCTGGCGTGTCGCGCCGCGCGTGAAGCGCAGCGTGTCGGTGGCGAGGCTGCCCTCCGGCGGCGTGGTTGCCGGCATGTCGCCGCTCAAGGCAGTCTCCTCGGCGATGCGCTGCAATGCCTGGTCGACAGTCAGTCCTTCAGGGATGGTCAGCGAATACATCACCGACTTGCCGCTCTTCAGAAGCTCCATGATATCGCGCATGGAAGCCCTGGGCTTGATCTCGTACTCGCCGGCTTTCAGCGCCGAATCATTGCCGAAGGCGCGCACGCCAAGGCGGAATACCCGGGCATCACTGATCAGTCCGCGGCGTTCGAGCTGGTCGGCGATATCCTGGACGCCGGTGTTCGGCTTGACCAGGAAGGTATCGCCATTAGCGGAGGGTCCGGGCTCGGTGAATTCCTGCTTGCCGAAATAGACCGCGACGCCGGCCGCCAGAACCACCAGCATCACCGAGGAGATGACGAAGTTCATGAACACGACGACCTGGCTGCGTGACGCACGCGAGCGCTTCGGCGGCGGCGTGCCGGCCTCTGGCCGCAACGCCTCGCTGGCCGTTTTCGGCACGATCGGTCCGGATGTTGCCGGCCGTTGCCCGAATTCTCCGTTGCCTGCCGGATTTGTGTTCATTTCGCCCTACCGTTTGATCGCCCAACGAATCCCCAGCGGCAGAGTAGAGGCGAATATGGCAAAATTGACGGCACGCCAAAGCGTCGCCCGGCAGCCGGACGATCAGCCATTGTAGCGCTGGAAGACCAGCGACGCATTGGTCCCGCCAAAGCCGAACGAATTGGACAGCGCCACGTCGATCTGGCGGGCGCGCGGCTTGTTCGGCACCAGGTCGATCGCGGTTTCGCGTTCGGGGTTGTCGAGGTTGATGGTCGGCGGCGCGACATTGTCCCTGATGGCAAGGATCGAGAAGATCGCTTCGGCGGCACCGGCCGCCCCAAGCAGATGGCCGATCGACGACTTGGTCGACGACATCGAGATCTTCGATGCGGCATTGCCGACAAGCCGCTCGACAGCGCCGAGCTCGATCGTGTCGGCCATGGTCGAGGTGCCGTGCGCGTTGATGTAGTCGACGTCGGCAGGCGTAAGCTTGGCCCGGTTGAGTGCCGCCGTCATGCAACGGAAGGCACCATCGCCATCCTCGGCGGGCGCCGTGATGTGATGCGCGTCGCCGGTGAGACCATAACCCGTCACCTCGGCATAGATCTTGGCGCCGCGCGCTTTGGCATGTTCGAGCTCCTCGAGCACGACAACGCCGGCGCCCTCGCCCATGACGAAGCCGTCGCGGTCGCGATCATAGGGGCGCGACGCCGTTTGCGGCGAATCATTGCGTTCCGTCGACAGTGCCCGGCATGCGGCGAACCCGGCGATCGACAGCCGCGTCACCGGCGCTTCGGCGCCACCGGCGACCATCACGTCGGCATCGCCCCACATGATCAGCCGGGCAGCATCGCCAATGGCGTGCGCGCCGGTCGAACAGGCCGTGACGACGGCATGGTTCGGGCCTTTCAGCCCGTGCCGGATCGAAACCTGCCCGGAGACGAGATTGATGATCTGGCCCGGGATGAAGAAGGGGCTGATGCGGCGCGGGCCGCGTTCCTTGAGGATCATCGCGTTCTCGGCGATGCCCTCGATGCCGCCGATGCCGGAGCCGATCAGGACGCCGGTGGCGCATTGCTCTTCATGCGTCTTGGGTTCCCAACCGGAATCCTTCAGCGCCTCGTCGGCGGCGGCAATCCCGTACAGGATGAAGTCGCCGATCTTGCGCAATTCCTTCGGCTCGAGCACGGCCTCGGGATTGAAGGTGGCATTGCTGCCGTCACCACGCGGAATGACATGGGCGATCTTGCAAGCAAGGTCCTCCACCTCGAACTCGGTGATGCGCTTGGCAGCGCTGCGGCCGGTCAGAAGCTCCTTCCAGCTGTGCTCGAAGCCCATGCCGAACGGCGACAGCAAGCCAAGGCCCGTGACGACGACACGCCTCATCGCAGGTCCTCCCCGGTGATGACTGCAGAAAGCGTCAGGCCGAAGCCTTGTCGATGTACTTCACGGCATCGCCGACGGTCAGGATGGTCTCGGCCGCGTCGTCGGGGATCTCGACGCCGAATTCTTCTTCGAACGCCATGACGAGTTCGACCGTGTCGAGGCTGTCGGCGCCCAGATCATCGATGAAGCTCGCCTGCTCCGTCACTTTGTCGGCATCGACGCCAAGGTGCTCGATGACGATCTTCTTGACGCGCTCTGCGGTGTCACTCATTTGGGCATCCTCGTCTTTTGTTTGTCTGTCTTCGTTAGCGGGCAGAATGCCGCTAATCAAGCTGAAAGATGGTCCTGCCGGAAACGCAACGACTACGGACCGATTTTTGCCCGAACCGCCGGGTTGCGGGCCGCATTACACGAAAAATAGCTGAGGTCCAAGCCGAAATGGTCTCTTTACACAACCCGCCGGCGTTGCTGCAGAACCTCGTTCAAATCATAGCCATGCCGCCATTTACGTGGATGGTCTGGCCGGTGACGTAGGCGGCTTCGTTGGAGGCGAGATAAGCGACGGCGGACGCGACTTCGACGCTGGTGCCCATGCGCCGCGTCGGGATCGCCGCCATGATCGCCTCTTTCTGCTTGTCGTTGAGCTTGTCGGTCATTGCCGATTCGATGAAGCCTGGTGCAACACAGTTAACTGTGATGTTGCGGGTGGCGATCTCCTGCGCCAGCGACTTGGAGAAGCCGATCATGCCGGCCTTGGAGGCGCAGTAATTGGTCTGGCCGGGATTGCCGGTCACGCCGACCACCGAGGTGATGTTGATGATGCGGCCATGGCGGCGGCGCATCATCGGATGGGTGAGTTCGCGGGTGAGCCGGAAAACGGCGGTCAGATTGACCTCGATCACGCTGTCCCAATCGGCATCCGACATGCGCACGAACAGCCCGTCCTTGGTGATGCCGGCGTTGTTGACCAGGATGTCGACGCCTTCGAGATCGGCCTCGGCTTTCTGGCCGAGCGCCTTGACCTCGTCACGGTTGGACAAATTGGCCGGGAACAGCTTGACCCGGTCGCCAAGCTCGCTAGCCAGCGCCTCCAGTTTCTCGACGCGGGTGCCATGCAGGCCGACGATCGCGCCTTGCGCATGCAGCATCCGGGCGATCGCCTCGCCGATGCCTCCCGATGCGCCGGTGACGAGCGCCTTGCGGCCAGTCAATTCGAACATTTTTGTCTCCTGATTGAGAAGAGAACACCCCTTTTGCAGGGAATGGGATCAAATGGGGCTTTATGCAAGCGCTGCTAGCGTTGCCTCGACCTCAGCCGCCGAGCCGACCGACGCAGTGGCGATGTCGCGGTTGATGCGCCGCGCCAATCCCGAAAGCACCTTGCCGGCGCCAATCTCGTAAAGCGTGGTGACGCCATTTGCGCCGAACCACTCCACGGTCTCGCGCCAACGTACGCGGCCGGTTATCTGCTCGACCAGGCGGCGGGCGATCTCGTCCGGATCGCTGGTCGGGCTGACCGTGACATTGGAGAGGACGGGAACGACCGGCGCATTCTTTGTCACACCGGCGAGTGCGTCGCGCATGACGTTCGCGGCCGGCGCCATCAGCGCCGAATGGAAGGGCGCGGACACCTGCAGCATCAGTGCGCGCTTGGCGCCTTTCTCAGTGCACAGTTTCGCCGCCAGTTCGACCGCGGCCCTGGCGCCGGAAATGACCAGTTGGCCGCCGCCATTGTCGTTGGCGATCTGGCAGACGGAGCCTTTGGCGGCTTCCGCGCAAGCGGCTTCGACATCGGCCTGTTCCAATCCGATGATCGCCGCCATGGCGCCCTCGCCGGCCGGCACCGCCGCCTGCATGGCATTGCCGCGGATGCGCAGCAGCCTGGCGGCATCGGCAACCGAAACGAAGCCAGCGGCCGCGAGCGCCGAATATTCGCCCAGCGAATGACCGGCGACATAGGCGACCTTGCCTTTCAGCGAGAAGCCGCGCGATTCCAGCGCCCGGATCGCGGCCAGCGACACCGCCATCAGCGCCGGCTGCGCGTTGGCGGTCAGCATCAACGTCTCTTCCGGCCCTTCCCAGATCAGCTTCGACAGGTTTTCGCCGAGCGCGTCGTCGACTTCCTGGAAAATTCTGCGCGCCTCGGGAAAGGCCTCGGCGAGATCCTTGCCCATGCCGACTGCCTGGCTGCCTTGTCCAGGAAAGGTGAATGCAACGGCCATGCGCGGGCTCCCAAGGGCTGGTTTTGCTTGCCTGATAGACGAGTTTTTCTTGCCTGTGACGCAAGGCAGGCCGCCAAGTCAAGCCCGGTTCGACCCTGCTCGACGGCAGCTTCATCCGCCGAGTGCCTGTTCCGAAAGGCTTTTTGGCGATCACTCCTGATGAAAACCGCTCACGATTCGTTTGCTGGCTCTTCTTATTTTGGCCACAGGCGCTAGCTTTGCGTGACAATTCCATGACAATCGAGTGACGTGCTTGTCGCTGGGTGGGGAAGTTAAAGTGGCAAAGAGTTACAAACGCGCCGGCAAGGCCGCGCCACAGTTCCTGGAAGACGACCCCTCCACCGGCTATCTGCCGGGCAGGAGATGGCCGGTCGTGCGCTATGGGCTGATCAGCCTGGCGATCGCCGCCGTCCTGGTGTTTGCCATCGAACTGATCGTGCGCGGCGACTTTGCCGGCACGGTCTCCTTCTTCCTGCAGCCGCTCAAGCCGGGCTGGACCACCATCGTCGTGTTCGCGCTGATCCTGATCGGCCTCGATGCGGTGCTGGGCCGCAGCCATCAGAGCCTGATGATCGTCGCGCCGCTGACGCTATCGCTTGCCTTCGTCGGCCACCAGAAGTCGCATTATCTCGGCGATCCGCTCTATCCGACCGATTTCCTCTATGCCCGCCAGATCTTTGCGCTGTTGCCGCTTTTGGTGCGCGACCGGCCGATGACCGCGCTCGCCATGGTCGTCGGCATCGTCGCCGGCCTGTCGCTGCTCGTCTATGGCTGGCGGATGTGGCGCCGCAAGGTTCCCGCACTCAGCCGCAAGGGACGCCTTGCGCGGCTGACGCTGGCAGTGCCGCTGCTCGCCTTCTTCGTTTCGATCATGGACTATGCCACCTTCTCCTGGACCAGGGACCGGTTGCAGATCATCCCGATCATGTGGGACCAGAAGGAAAACTATGCCTCCAACGGTTTTGCGCTGGCCTTTGCGCTCAATGTGCCGATGGCGCATGTCTCTGCGCCGCCGGGCTATTCCGACAAGGCGATCGCGGCGATCGCCAGGCCCGATGTGACCGCCTCGGTGCCGGCCGAGAAGCCTGACATCATCATCGTCATGAGCGAGTCCTTCTGGGACCCGACCAAGCTGCCCGGCGTCACCATCACGCCCGATCCGATCCCCAATGTGCGGGCGCTGCGCTCCGGCTCGATGTTCTCGCCGGAGTTCGGCGGCATGACCGCCAATATCGAGTTCGAGGCGCTGACCGGCTTCTCCAACGCGTTCCTGCCGGCCGGCAGCATCCCCTACCAGCAATATGTGCGCACGCCGACGCCGTCGCTGGCAACCTTCCTCAAGAGCCAGGGTTATCGGGCGCGCGCCATCCATCCGGGCACCAACTGGTTCTGGAACCGTGGCGCGGTCTACGCCGATTTCGGCTTCAACGATTTCAAGTCGGAAGAGACGCTGCCGCCAATGCAAAAGCGCGGGCCACTGGCATCGGATGCCGCGATGACCGACGAGATCATCAGCGAGGCCGACGCCAGCGAAGAGCCGGTGTTCTTCTTTGCGGTCAGCCTGCAAAACCACGGTCCCTACGAACCGAACCGCTATTACAGTCCCACGCACAGGGTGCAGGCGCCGATCAGTCAGTGGGCGCGCGAATCGCTGCTCAGCTACGCCGAAGGCTCAGCCGATGCCGATCGCGGTCTCGAACGCCTCGTCGAATGGGCAAAGACACGCTCCCGCCCAACCGTAATCGCCTTCTTCGGCGACCATCTGCCGCCGCTCGGGCCGGTTTATGTCGAAACCGGCTTCCTGAAGGACAATGTCGCGCCGCGCAAGGAAGCGTCGCCCGAGGCTGCCCTCGAGCATCATGAGACGCCGCTGGTCATCTGGTCGAACCGCACCGGGCCGGCTGAGCACATGGGCGCCGTCAGCCCGGCCTTCCTGCCCTATCATATCCTGAAGACGGCCGGCATCAGCCATCCCTACTACACCGGCTTCCTGGGCGAGATGAGCGAACACTACCGTGTCGTCGACCGCAATTTGCTGCTGACGCCGGCTGGCGAGGCCACGCCCGATTGGGCGCGGCAGAAGGAGATCGATCCGGCGATCCGCGATTTCCGCCTGCTGCAGTACGATATGATGTTCGGCAAACGCCACGCGGCGCCCGACTTCTTCCCCGAAACGGTCGACAAGATTGTCGCCGCGCATACGAGTTGAGGCCAGCGATTCCCTCGGAGCCTGCTGGTCCGTCTCGGTTCGCGTGTTCAGTTGGTCAATTGCAGCTTCGTGAAATTGTTGGCGATCTGAAGGAACACGTTCGGCAGTTTGGTCGGATCGTTGACGGCATAATAGTTGCTCGGATCCGAGGCGCAGGCGCTGTAAAGCGCACGGTTGGCTGCGGTGTCGGATTGCAGCACCATGGTGTAGATCTGCACGCCCTCGTTCTTCAATTGCGTGCAAACGTTTTTGGTCCAGCCGTCGACATTGCGCGCAGCGGTCGTCTGGTTGTCCGATCCGAAGCGGCCGCCAGCCAGATAGCCATAGGATGTGTAATCCGACTTTGTCGATTCTTGTTCGCTGGCGCCATAGACGACGTTCTCGCCGTCGGTGAGCAACAGCACTATCTTACTGATCCCAGGCGTCTTCCACGGCGCTCCGTCGGTGTAGGGCGCGGCAGGCGACAGCACGCGCATACCCCACGACAGGCCCTCGGAGACATTGGTACCCGAGCCATTCCACTCGGTCATCTGACTGGCCGCCTTGCGCAGCTTGTCGAAATCGTCGGTCAGGGGGACCACCGGGGTCGGACACGCACGGTTCGGGCCGACAGTGATGGGAGAGCCGATCTCGGTGATGAGTTCCTTGGCGGGCGCAACATATTTGGCGATCTTTTCCCTGGCATCCCTGTCATCGGGCGACAGAAGTTCAATGAGATTGCCGAGCAGGTTGCTGAGATCGATGCCCAGAATGTTGATGCCCGACTGGGCAAGCCTGGTTTTGTCGCTGACATCGTTGAGATAGGAGTTGTTGTAGTATTTATCCGAATTGCCATAGGAGCCAGACGGCTTCTGGGCGTCTTCGGGATCATCCGGCGCAAAGTAGGGCACGAACAGCGTGTCGGGCTTGGCCGGGTCGGGTGGCGTGTCGGAGATATTGTAAGCGCCTGGCCGCGCCTCGACGCAACCTTTCCATCCGGTGCCATTCCATCCGGCATCGGCCCATCCGGTCTTCTTGAGCTGTTTGAAAAGCGCCATGTGGTTCGGCCGCTTGCCGTAGATGACGGGAAAATTGACGCCGTTGGTTGAGGACTTGCCGTCCATGTCGATCCAGGACGGGTCGAAGCCGTCGCCATTGACGTTGACGGCCGTCACGAAAGGAACCAGCGAGGCGCGGATCTTGCGCGTTGGCGATTTCGCCGCTTCGAGCGTGTCGAGCAACGATTTTGTCGCCGTCCTCAGCGCCGTCATCCGCGCGCCGGCCATCGAGCCGGTGTTGTCCAGCACCAGCACGACTTCGAGCTGGTTGTTCGATTCGACCGCCGAGGCATCGACCACGATGTGCTTGCTGTCGCCGAACAGGAAGGCGAAGTTGAGATGGACGTCCGCCGAGGCAACCGCCTTGGTCTTGACGAAGTTGACGCCCTTGTCGACAGTCAACGTCGCCTGCGCATTGTCGAGCTCGCCATGACCGACGATGTTGGCCTGGAAATAGCGGTTGAAAGCGTCATTGCGGGTGATGTCGAGATCGCCAAGGTGCGAAGAAGCAAGGTTTGCCGAATCGAGAGCGTTCTGCAAATTGCTCTTGGCCCGCATAAGGGTCGAGACATCGGTTGCGAAAGCGACTGCCGTCAGGATGACCGGCAAACCCAGTCCCAGCACAAGCGTGAAATTGCCGCTCTTCGAGCGCCAGAATTTGTTGAGAAGCATCCTTACCCCCGGAAATGCTTGCCGCTTTTGCGCGGTTGTCCGGGCTTTTGCGCCTTCCATGATGAATCGACCGTTGACGGCCAGGCTTCAACTCCACACAACCTGCTGGTGTGGTTAAGACGTGGTTGCCGGAAACCACGACTCCGGCCGTTGCTGCTTCCCGATCGTCGCCTGCGACACACGGGAATGCCGCTTGCCCTTGCTTTGCGGCCGGATTGCTGTATAGACGCCCGCAATCTGCCGGTCCTTGCTGGGGGCTGAACGGAGGGCCGGAGGTTTTCAGAACCTTCGTGTGAAGCCGGAAGTGCTTCCGCCTCCCGTGTCTCCGCTCTCGACCGTCTCGTCATGCTCCTTTCTTCCCCCTGCCCCTTCGAGGGTTTGCGGGTCAGAGAAGTTGCAGAGGCTTTTGCCGCCGGGAACCGGGAGAGAAACGAAGAAAGGCATAAGACATAATGGCTCTTTACGAACATGTGTTTCTTGCCCGGCAGGACCTCTCGCAGCAGCAGGTCGATGCGCTTGTCGAACAGTACAAGGGTGTCATCTCCGCAAATGGCGGGTCCGTCGGCCGGGTCGAGAACTGGGGACTGAAGTCCCTCACCTACCGGGTCAACAAGAACCGGAAGGCCTACTACACGCTGATGGACCTGAATTGCCCGGCGGCCGCGCTCAACGAGATGGAGCGCCAGATGGGCCTGTCCGAAGACGTGCTGCGTTTCCTGACCATCAAGGTCGAGGCGCATGAGGAAGGCCCGTCGGCCATGATGCAGAAGCGCGAAGAGCGCTCGGAACGCGGCGGCTTCGGCGACCGTGACCGTGGCGATCGTGGTCCGCGTTCGTTCGGCGATCGTGATCGCGGCGACCGTGGCGATCGTCCGCCGCGCTCGTTCGGCGACGCCGGTGCCGATCGTGGTCCGCGCCGTCCGCGCGAAGGCTTTGAAGGGGGTGCAGAATAATGGTCGACATCAATCAGATCCCGACCCGGCGCCCGTTCCATCGCCGCCGCAAGACCTGCCCGTTCTCCGGCGCCAACGCGCCCAAGATCGACTACAAGGACGTGCGTCTGCTGCAGCGCTACATTTCCGAGCGTGGCAAGATCGTGCCGTCGCGCATCACCGCCGTCAGCCAGAAGAAGCAGCGCGAACTCGCCAAGGCGATCAAGCGCGCCCGCTTCCTCGGCCTGCTGCCCTACGTGGTTCGCTAATATCTCAAATGCGGGCGGTTCGCCGCCCGCTCTTCTCCCACGGCGACGGGCGCCGCAGGGTTGAACATCAAATCCCGGGTTGAGGTCAAAACCTCTAACTGCCGCACAGGCAGGACAGCGACACCAGCGCCAAAGGCGCTCAAGCTTCCTGACCTGTTCCCAAGACATTCGGCGCCGATCTCATCGATCGATTGGCGTCCAACCAAAGGAACAAATCCATGGACGTCATTCTTCTCGAACGCGTTTCCCGCCTCGGCCAGATGGGCGATACCGTCAAGGTCAAGGACGGCTTCGCCCGTAACTTCCTGCTGCCGCAGGGCAAGGCGCTGCGCGCCAACGAAGCCAACAAGAAGAAGTTCGAAGGCCAGCGCGCCCAGCTTGAAGCCCGCAACCTCGAGCGCAAGTCGGAAGCGGCCCAGGTCGCTGAAAAGCTCGACGGCAAGAGCTTCATCGCCGTTCGCTCCGCCGGCGAAACCGGTCAGCTTTACGGTTCCGTTTCGACCCGCGACATCGCCGATCTGCTGACGGCGGAAGGTTTTTCGATCAACCGCAACCAGATCCTGCTCAACCAGCCGATCAAGACCATCGGTGTCACCAATGTGGCGATCGCGCTGCATCCGGAAGTCGAGGTCACCGTCACGCTCAACATCGCCCGCACGGCCGACGAAGCCGAGCGCCAGGCCAAGGGCGAGACGCTGACCACCGCCGAAGCCATCTATGGCGACGACATCAACGACAACGCCCGGCCGGAGAACTTCTTCGATCCGAACACCGAGTTCGAAGGCGACGAAGACAACGCCTGATCACACGTCGCAAGCGATTGGAGCCATGGGGCTGATCACGACTTGACGCCAAGCTCCGATCACTTTGCCGTCATCCAGCCATGCTGGACCAATGCCCGGGCCTCGCGCCCGGGCATTTTTGTGCCAAATGGAACTTTTCGAACCCCTATATATTGTTGCAGACTATGGCGTCGCGCGTCCTTTGGCCGCGCAAAGCACGCTGTGCAACTTTGGTTCGGCGCAAGATCTCCGGCGAAATCGATCCCGATTTTCGCGGTCACGCGCCAAGGCAGCCTGTCTGGCCGAGAGGGGACATTTGGTCATGAATATTCTGTTGAAGCGCGTTCTCGACCGCTTGGTGCGCACCGGCAATCTTAGGGTAACCGGCCCCAAGGGCACGGCGGTGGTTTTCGGCGACGGCAGCGGCGAGCCGGTGCACATGCACATCAAGAC
>NZ_RZQE01000980.1:0-823 GCF_004022955.1 Mesorhizobium sp. M7A.F.Ca.US.002.01.1.1
GTGCAGGCCCCGCTTCTGGAAGAATTCCTGCAGCAGGTCGCGGATGCCCTTGTCGTCGTCGACGATCAGTATGTGTGCATCGGATTTCACAGCAGCCCTGTCATTGTTGCCAAGCCCTTCTGTCTTTGATTGCCAAGCCCTTCGGTCGCAACCCACACGATAGAATTCAGGCCATATGTTGGCCAGTGGCTATGATGGGGTTCACACCGGCTTTCTCAGACACACTCCAGAAACAAAATTCTACAGTTCAGAAAAACTCCTGAAAAATTTCAAAGGCATAACTGATCTCGTGGCGGTCAGGTCATCGGCTGCGACGCTAGTCTCCGGGTTTACGGATAAACCGATGCCAAGGTTGTCGATCAGTTTGTTGGGTGCGTTGCTGGGCTTCTGCCTGGTCACTGCCGCTGTCGGACAATCGGACGCAAAGGCGACGCTCACAACCCGGAGCGAACGGTGCGCCAATCTCAGCCACCAATTTGATGAAGCCCTCGAAACCCATGCCACGGCAACGCAGGTCACCGCGGCAAAGGCACTTCAGAGAAAGGGCAACCGGTACTGCGCCGCCAAGAAACAGGCACAGGGCATCCGGATGCTCGCCAATGCTTTGAAGCTGCTTGGAGTGACGCCGAACGACCCGGTTCAGTAACGCTCCGAAACTTGACCCGCATAAAAAGGAAACGAAGCCATGAAAAAGTCCATCCTCTCCGCAACCGGTCTCGCCGTCGCTCTCGCTTTCGCGATGCCGGCTCTCGGCAACGCCGCCGCCACCACGACCGCTGCTCCGGCTGCTTCGACGACCACCGCTCCGGCGACTGCTGCTCCT
>NZ_RZQE01000981.1:0-815 GCF_004022955.1 Mesorhizobium sp. M7A.F.Ca.US.002.01.1.1
TCCTTCGCCGACTGGAATTTGATACAGCGGCGCAATTACAGTGCGGCGGCCCTTACCAAGTCTTGTTGCCTACATGACATATCGCTCAGCGCCCGCCCGCGTTTGCTCGCGGTTTCTTGCGCCGCACGTCATCGGCTACGCTCAACTTGGCAAGGATTAGACGTAGCCCGTTGCGGGAAAGGCCGACCTTGATTCATGTCAATATCGGGGTGCCTGAGATGTCTTTTTGCTCAGTTCGATATGAACCGATGCAACGATCCGCTGCCCAGCACAGAACGCGTTACGCCGCCAAAGGTCATTTCCGTAACGCGGCTGTGCCCATACCCTCCCAGAACAATCAGATCAGCCGCAATTTCGTGCCCAATCCGCAGGAGCAGGTCCGCCGGCTCGGAGCCGCGCGCATCCAAAACTTCCGATCGCGCCTTCACGCCGTGGCGTGCCAGGAAGCTCTCGACGTCCGCAATATCATCCCGAGGCGCGGTGTTTCCCCGGTCCACGGAGACGACCACAACATTCCTGGCCTCGATCAGAAGGGGCATTGCGTCGACGACAGCGCGGCGCGCTTCCCGCGTGTCGTTCCATGCTATCAGGATGCTTTCAGCCCTGATCGGTGCAATGTTTTCCGAGGCCACGAGTATCGGGCGGCCGGCTGCAAGAATGAGGCTTGCCGGATCCAGCATGCGATGATGGTCGACGATCAGGTCGACCGGTGGCGAGCCAGTTAGGATCAGGTCGGCGGCACGCGCATTGAGTGCGAGCTGACGCGCGGGATTTCCTACTTCTCCTCGCCACGAGGCACGGTTGCTGCCGTTGAC
>NZ_RZQE01000982.1:0-814 GCF_004022955.1 Mesorhizobium sp. M7A.F.Ca.US.002.01.1.1
GAGGTGGCTGTTTACGATCATGCATCATTTGTTCATCGACCAGATGCGCAAGGTGAACCGCCGCGGCGAGGCGGCGATGTTGCCGCTGGAGGCGGGCGAGGCCGTTGCCCAGCCGGCAGAGCAGGTGGAGAGTATCGCCTCGCGCGAGATCATCGACGCGTTGCAGGCGATCAGCCCCGATCGACGCGCAGCTCTTGTCATGGTTGCCATCGAAGGTTTTTCCTATGCCGAAGCCGCCAACATTCTGGGCGTCCCCGCTGGCACGCTGATGTCGCGCATTGCGCGCGGGCGTGAGGAATTGCGTGGGTTGCTGGACGATACGGCGCGTCGCCGCGCAATAAGGATCGTCGAGAAATGATCCGCCGCGACTTTTCCGAACGGGACATCCACATGGCGCTCGATGGCGAGCTGCCTGCAGACGAGCGCGCCGCTTACGACGCCTGGCTCGACGCCAATCCCGAGATGAAGGCCAGGAGCGCCCGCTTCACCGCCGACCGGACGGCGCTGCAGGCCGCCTTCGCCGGGGTGCTGGACGAAGCCGTGCCCGCGCGCCTGCGCAAGGTCGTGCTTGGCGAGGCGCCGGTCAAGGCAGCTGTGCCACGCTCGCGCTGGTGGCTTGCCGCTGCTGCCGCCGTGCTTTTGGTCGCCGGCGGGCTTGGTGGCTACCTTGCCGGCGTCGACGGCATCGGCCAGGAGGACCCGGCGGAAGATCGGCTGGCCGAGCAGGCAATCGCGGCCCATGTCATCTATGCCGCCGAAAAGCGGCATGCCGTCGAGGTTCCGGCCAGCGACAAGGACCATCTGCAGACCTGGC
>NZ_RZQE01000983.1:0-811 GCF_004022955.1 Mesorhizobium sp. M7A.F.Ca.US.002.01.1.1
ATGCTGGAACAGCCCCTGCCACGCGGTCAGGCCGGAGATCGGCAGGCTCGCACCCACCGTGAAGTCAACGTCGCCGGGCAGCGGCGCGAGATTGCGAGCTTCCATAGCGACATGCTCGGCGAGCGTGCCATCGCGATGCCAGTCTGCGAGGCCGAATACGCGCTGGCCGATTGACAGCCCCGTGGTGCCGTAGCCAAGCGCAGTGACCACACCGGCCATTTCATGGCCGAGGATCGATGGCGTCCGGTCACGAAAGGTTCGATCAGCCCAGGTCGAAGGCCACTCCAGTTCGGTGTTGACGAATCCCGCCGCATGAACCTCCACAACAACATCGTTTATTGCCGCCCGCGGCTCGGGCCGCTGTACCAGCTTCATCCCGGCCTCTCCTGCAGCCTGGTCCGTCACTACGATCGCTTTCATGGGAATTGTCTCCTCCGACATTTGTGTTGGGGTAATTAGCGGGCGTGGCAGGTCTTTCGAGCTTTCACGCGTCGGCTTCGCGTCCTCCACGACGACCTTGAGGTCCCTGCCTGGGTTCCTCGGAGCTCTCGCGCGCCCGCGAATCCAGGATTTTCGTTATGCGAAGTCCAGCACATCGGCCACCGGCATGCGCGGCTTCTGCGGCCAGTTGCCAGCTCGCTCCGGTCCGACGGTCAACAGCATGACCGGCACTTCGTCTTCGGCCAGGCCGAACTCGCGGTGCACGGCTTCAGCGTCGAAACCAATCATCGGCGTCGAACCCAGGCCCAGCGACCGGGCCATGTAGATGATCGCCGCGGCGCCAAAGGTCGCGGAGCGCACTGCCTGTCTC
>NZ_RZQE01000984.1:0-808 GCF_004022955.1 Mesorhizobium sp. M7A.F.Ca.US.002.01.1.1
CGGCCGGCAAGGCCGCGCGCCTCCATGTCGAGACGCAGCTTGTGCAGGCCGAAACAGACGCGCGGGGGCCGGCCTTAAAAGTCAAAGGCGCCGTTGAAACCTATGTTGGTGTCCGCGATGCGCGGGAAGCCAAGCGGGCTGGCCGTGACAAGCGGTCTGATGCCGGCCAACGTCTCGGACGGTACGTCCTGGGCGAAGGCGCACGCGGCGACCTGGAAACTATTCCCTCGGCCGCCCCGCTCGCTGACGTGGATCTTCTCGCCTTGGACGAAAGCGACCTGCTGTCTTGGCGGAATGGCCTTCCCGAGCGCATCCAGTCCAGCCAACGCCTCTTCCGGGGTTATCTTCGTCATGCCGCGTCCCCATCCTGTTGAGCCGACGACGAGCGCAGCGCGTCGAAGACGACCATGGCGAACTTTTCGATTTGGTCGTTGATAACGCTGCGGTCATGGATGCCGCAGACTTGCAGCCGCCCGATTTGCTGGCGAACTGTCGACCGCCAAAAGCGATCAGCCGCGAGACCGTGGCGCCTTTCCAGAACGCCGATGGTTTCGCGCACCAGACGAATGTTGCGGTGCAGAGGAAAGGGAACGATCGATGCCGGTTTGGTCGGGTTCTGTTCCATTTAACTCGCTGCTCCCATACGGTTGAGCACTTCGTCCCCGTCGCACTGTTCGGTGCCGCCGCTGGCGCTTACGGAGCCGATTCCGCTTTGGAGAGAAGGAACGGATTTTGACGGCAGCGCCACCACGACACCCGCCGAGCCAAGCACCACCGCTGCATTCCGCCCGCAGGGCGGACCATCGAC
>NZ_RZQE01000985.1:0-804 GCF_004022955.1 Mesorhizobium sp. M7A.F.Ca.US.002.01.1.1
CTTCATCTACCGCCTGGCCTACAGCTTTCGCAAAAACGGCAAGCTGCTGGCGTCGCGCCTGCCATTCAATTTCAATGCCGTCTACAGCGCCGCCCCCGACGCCGATGGCGGCTGCGTCGGTGTTGCCGGGCGCTGGACGCCACAGCTTGACGAGAGCGTCGATGCCGGCTGGCTGACCGGCGGGCCGCTGGAGAAGGCCGGGTTGACCTTCAAGCAGCTGGAGCTCAACGCACAGGTGGTGCGCTTCCCGTCCGGCCAGGAAACCGAGTTCGGCGGGCAGGCCGCCTATCTCATGCGGGTATTCGGCATCGATGGCGCTGCTATCAGCGAGAAGCCGCTGGAGAACACGCCCGACACCGCACGGCTCTCGCAGGACACGGCGCTGAAAGCACGGCTCGCCGCCTATGTCGGCGCCAATTTGCCGGCGGTCGATGAAGGTGTCTATGAAATCCCCGACGAGTTCCTGGCCAGGAAAATCATCTCGTGGTCGACCTTCGGCAGTGCACGGCAGGCCAATCATCCGTTTACGCAATTATTCCAGCCCACGGATTTCGCACCGCTCGATTATTCCGCGCTGAAACTGGTGCGCACGCCGGAAGCGCTGGTCGAGCGGCTGGACAATGGCGCCTGCCAGGGTTGCCATCAGGCCGGTTCGACGGCCGGTTTCCATTTCATCGGTCTAGACGACAAGACGACGTCGCCATTGAACCGCATCGAGGTCGGGATTTCGCCGCATCTTCACGCCGAGATTCCGCGCCGCCAGGCGTGGCTCGCCGCCACGGCCGAAGGCAAGCAGCCGAACCG
>NZ_RZQE01000986.1:0-800 GCF_004022955.1 Mesorhizobium sp. M7A.F.Ca.US.002.01.1.1
GGTAGTCATAGGTCGCCGTCTTCGAAAAATCCTGCTTGTCATAGTCGGGGATAAGGCTCGGATTGACGAAGCGCTCTTCGAGTTGCACCGGCAGATCGTTCTCGAAATTGACGACGACGGAATGATAGATCGAGACGCGCTTTGGAAATTCGAACGACAGCGCCAGCTCTTTTGTCGGCATGATGGTTTCGAGGACGAGGACTTCGGAACGATGTCTGTTGCCGCGCTCGACGATCTCGGCTGCGATGTTGTTGATCTCGATCAGCGTCGACTGTGGCCGCGGTGGCGCGATGAAGGTTCCCACACCTTGCAGGCGGATCAGAAACCCGGCCGAGGTCAATTCTCTGAGCGCCCGGTGAACCGTCATCCGCGAGACGCCGAGTGAAGCGACCAACTCATTCTCGGACGGCAGCTTGCGATCTTTGCCCCACCGGCCCGTTCCGATGTTTGCCAGGATGTAGTCCTTCACCTTCTCGTAAAGAGGGCTGGCGGTGTCGGGCAAAGTGATCATTTCAAAAGTCCTTTCCGGCGATTCATCGGAAATCACGACTCGACAGGTTGCCGCATGCGGATAATTGTTTTCAAGCCGTCGCTGCGCCCCGCCAACAGCCGCTCATAGGCAGCCGGAATGTCATCCAGGCCGATCTCCTGGTCGATCAGCGCCAGCAGCGGTTCGCTCAATTCACCCAGCATCCGCACGGCCTCGGGCAGTTCGTCGGCAAAGGCATGGCATCCCAGCAACCCGATTTCGCGTTCGACCAGCGTATTGGGATCAATGTCGAGGCGGCCGTGGAAGATGC
>NZ_RZQE01000987.1:0-793 GCF_004022955.1 Mesorhizobium sp. M7A.F.Ca.US.002.01.1.1
CGGTGCGGTTGACCCACTCAATTTGAGCGATGGCGTTCTGTTCAGCGGCACGGGCGCCAACGGCACCATCACCGGCACCGATCTCGCTGCCGGCGGCAAGAGCCAGAACTTTACCGGCTTCGACAATTTTTCCTCCGACAATTCCACGCTGCGCTTCAACGGCGGCATACAAGGCATCAACCACCTCAACCTGGGCAGTGGCTCGACGCTGTTCATCAACGGCAACGTCACCATGCCGGGTTCGATCATCGCGACGAATTCGCTGATCGACATGACGAACGGTGTCGCTGGCGATGTGTTGACGCTAGGCGGCCTCACCCTCAACGGTGCCAGCATCGGCCTCGACATCAACCAGCAGACATCTCAGTCGGATCAGCTCATTGCCGATGCGTTTTCGGCAACCGGCGCCAATACCATCATCGTCAACCTGCTCGGCACGCCGCAATTTGCCGAGCCGACCGACATACCGCTCATTGTTTCGACCAACGGCCCGGTCGCCGGGACGTTCAGCGTCGCAGGCGTGCCCGGCACACCGGGTTCGCTTTTCACCTATGCGATCGTCACAGGCCCGAATGGCAGCGTGTTCCTGCGTGCCACGCCAGTCAATTTTGGCATTGCGGCGGCGCCGACCAGTGCCACCAACGCCGGCGCGGTCGCGGTGGCAATCGAGGCTCTCTACGGCATAAACCGCGACGCGCTCGATGCTGACCTGCATCTCTCGCCCGCATCCGGTTCTGGAATGGTGCCGGTTTCGGAAAGTTTCGGGGTCTTTGCTTCAGGCCAGTTCGCCCAT
>NZ_RZQE01000988.1:0-791 GCF_004022955.1 Mesorhizobium sp. M7A.F.Ca.US.002.01.1.1
GAAACCCGACCGTCGTCAGCCATGTCGGCGGACGCAAGGCGACCGTGCCGATTGCGACGCCGGCTTCGGCAAAGGGCGCTGCGGTGAGCTTTGGCGTGCGGCCGGAGGACCTGATCATCGCCAGCGGCGCGGACTATCTGTTCGAGGGGACGGTCGACTATGTCGAGCAACTCGGCGAGGTGCAGCTTGTCTATGTCGACATCGGCCGCGCCGATCTGCCGCTGGTGACCAAGCTGCCCGGCAATGTCGAGGTCAAGCGCGGCTCGACATTGCGGCTGAGCGCCAATGGCGAGGACCTGCATATCTTCGACGCGGATGGACGTTCTTTCGCGTTGCATGAAGTGGAAGCAAAGGCGGCTTAACCGCAATTGCCGTGTCAGGCACAAAAAAGAGCGGCGGGCCGGGCCCGCCGCTCTTTGACTTGGAGATCGACTTCGGTTGTTAGTTGTTGCCGAAGAGGTTGCGGTCGGCACCTTGCGGAGCAGACTTCTGGGTGGTGTCACCCGACGAGTTCAGCAGCTTGTAGACCGGCGAACCGGTGTTGCGTACCGAAGAGGTGCGCGTGCTGTCGACCGAAGTCGTGGCGGCAGGCTGATTGGCACCATTGGAGCCAAAGTTGTCGCTGCCGGCGAAGGCATTGCCGGTGATGGCCAGAACGGCGGCGGCAGCAATAAGGATCTTGTTCATTTTAGTCTCCTGAATTCTGGATTTCGCCAGGACGGCAGACACAGCTGCCGTCGGTTGCGAAATTGGTTGTTAGCGACCGAAGAGGTTACGGTCGCTGCCCCTGT
>NZ_RZQE01000989.1:0-783 GCF_004022955.1 Mesorhizobium sp. M7A.F.Ca.US.002.01.1.1
CCCTGGCTCAAGCTGATTTTCGGCTCCCAGCCGAGATTGGCCCTGGCAAAGGAGATGTCCGGCTTGCGTTGCCTGGGATCGTCGACGGGCAGCGGCCGATGCACGATCTTCGATCGGGCGTTGGTGTAATCGACGACCAGCGTCGCCAGTTCCATGATGGTGAATTCGGCAGGGTTGCCGAGATTGACCGGGTGGGCGGGCGCGTTCGGCGCATTCATCAGCCGGATAAAGCCCTCGATCAGGTCGTCGGCATAGCAGAAGGAGCGCGTCTGCTGGCCGCTGCCATAGACGGTCAGGTCCTCGCCGCGCAGCGCCTGGACGATGAAGTTCGAAACCACACGTCCATCGTCGGGCTGCATGCGGCGACCGTAGGTGTTGAAAATGCGGGCGACACGAATATCGAGACCATAGGTTCTCGAATAATCGAAGAACAGGGTTTCGGCCGAGCGCTTGCCTTCATCGTAGCAGGAGCGCGGCCCGTGCGTGTTGACGTTGCCGAAGTAGCTCTCGGGCTGTGGATGCACGAAGGGATCGCCATAGACTTCGGACGTCGAGGCCTGGAATATCTTGGCCTTGTTCTGTCGCGCGAGTTCCAGAAGGTTCAGCGAGCCAAGCACGCTTGTCTTGAAGGTGTGGATCGGATCTGCCTGGTAGTGCGGCGGAGAGGCTGGGCAGGCGAGATTGTAGATCTCGTCGCACTGAAGGTCCGAAGGCAGTGCATCGACGATGTCGTGCTCGATGCAGCTGAAGCTCGGATTGCGCTGAAGGGCATTGAGATTGTAT
>NZ_RZQE01000098.1:0-16273 GCF_004022955.1 Mesorhizobium sp. M7A.F.Ca.US.002.01.1.1
ACCACGCACTGGGCCAGCAGTCACGACTTCCACCGCCGCTACCCGAAGGTCAGGCTGGATGCCGAGCGTATTTTCATCAGGGATGGCGACATCTGGACGTCGGCCGGCATCTCGGCCGGAATAGACCTGGCGCTTGCCCTCGTCGAAGATGACCTTGGCGCTGAAGTGGCGCGCCGCACCGCACAGCAGATCGTCATGCACCAGCGCCGGCCGGGCGGCCAGTCGCAATTCTCGGCCTTCGTCGAGCTGGGCGGGCGAACCGGCCGCTTCGCCGCGCTGATCGAGTGGGTGCGGGCAAACCTGGCCGAACCGCTGACCGTCGAATGCCTGGCCGATCACGCGGCCATGAGTCCCCGCAACTTCGCCCGCGCCTTCACGTCCGAGACCGGCGTCACGCCGGCAAAGGCGGTAGAGCGCATGCGCCTCGAGACGGCCCGCACGGCGATCGAGACCAGCCATCTCCCGCTTGAGCGCATCGCCGAAGCCGCCGGTTTTGGCGATCCCGGACGCATGCGGCGTGCCTTCCTGCGTACCCTTGGCCAGCCGCCGCAGGCGTTTCGGACGGCCGCCGAACACAGGGGGCTTCAGTGGGGCAGCCAAGCAGCGGCTCTGCCGGCTTAAACGCCGTTCCGGTCCAAAAGCGGACAAAACCGAATGAGCGCACTTGATCCAGACCGAAGTTTCACGAAAATCATTCCAAAGCCGGTTGCTGCCATTCAGTGCGCCACTTTCGGCCTGTTGGACTGGATATTGCGGCGCCTGGCCCAATCGCCGCAGATGACGAACCGGATAGCCATTATGAGGAGACTGTTTATAACGGTCGCTGAAATCGCGATGACCAAGGGGAGACGATGCGCTACATACGTCCGCTTTCAATAGAAGATGCCGTTGGCCAGTTGGCCGGGTCGGCTGGTACGGCCGCCATCCTCGCCGGAGGCAGCGACCTCCTGGTCAGGATGAAGGGCGGCTTTGCCGAACCAGAGTTGATCGTCGACATCAAGGCGATCGATGGCTTGAGCGAGATCCGGGAAACGGCTGAAGGCTTCAGCATCGGCGCCGCGGTCCCTTGCGCCGTCCTGGGAGAGAACACCGCCCTCAAGAAGGCATGGCCTGGTGTCGTCGAGGCGGCCAAGCTGATCGGCTCCAAGCAGGTGCAGGGCCGCTGCACCATCGTGGGCAATCTCTGCAACGCCTCGCCGGCCGCCGACAGCGTGCCGGCGCTGGTTGCCGCCGGCGCCAGGGCAGTGGTCGTCGGGCCGGCGGGCCGGCGCACGATCCCCGTGCAGAGCGTGCCGACCGCGCCGGGCAAGACGTCGCTGGCCAAAGGCGAGATCATCGAGGCGATCCTGCTCGACAAGCGCGAGCCGCGGTCTGGCGATGCCTATCTGCGTTTCATTCCACGCACCGAGATGGACATCGCGGTGGTCAGCGCCGGGGTGAACCTGACGCTCGACGAGCACGGTGTCGTCAAATCGGCCCGCGTGGCGCTGGGCGCCGTGGCGGCGACGGTGCTTCTGGTCGAAGAGGCCGCGGAGGTGCTCGTCGGCTCCAGGCTGGAAGAGGCGACGCTGGAGCGGCTCGCCAAGGTCTGTGCGGGTGCCTGCCGTCCCATCGACGACAAGCGCGGCACTATCGAATTCAGACGAAAAGTTGCGGGTGTGCTGGCCCAGCGGGCCGCCACATCAGCCTATGCACGTGCAGGAGGCAAATGATGGCTGGAATTGCAGTTTCAACGACAATCAACGGCGATGCTGTCGAGTATCTGTGCCAGCCCGACGAGACGCTGCTCGACGTCCTGCGCGATCGGCTGGGGCTGACGGGCGCCAAGGAAGGCTGCGGCACCGGCGACTGCGGCGCCTGCTCGATCATCCTCGATGACCGGTTGGTGTGCTCATGCCTGGTGCTCGGCGCCGAGGCTGAAGGCCGTCGCGTCGAGACCATCGAGGGCATGGCGCATGGCGATACGCTGCACCCGCTGCAGCAGAAATTCCTCGAGCACGCCGCATTGCAATGCGGCATCTGCACGCCGGGCTTCCTGATCGCGGCCAAGGACCTCCTGGCCAAGAACCCCGACCCGACCGAGGAGGAAATCCGCTTCGGCCTTGCCGGGAACCTCTGCCGCTGCACCGGTTACGACAAGATCGTGCGCGCCGTCCAGGATGCGGCCATCGTGATGAAGGGAGCCTGAGATGAATTTCGATCCACGTTTTTCCGGACGTAAATTCGCCTCCGTCGGCACACGTCCGATCCGTCCCGACGGCATCGACAAGGTGACGGGCCGCGCGCGCTACGGCGCCGACTTCAACATGGCCGGCCAGCTGGTCGGGCGTGTTCTGAGAAGCCCGCACGCCCACGCCAGGATCGTCAAGATCGACATTTCGAAGGCGGAAAAGCTCGCCGGCGTCAAGGCGGTGATCACCGCGGCCGACCTGCCGGACCTCACCGATGGCGATGCCGCCATGTACGACGTTCTCGACAATTGCATGGCGCGCACGAAAGCGCTCTATGACGGCCACGCGGTGGCCGCGGTCGCCGCGATCGACGCCCGCACCGCCAGGCAGGCGCTGAAGCTCATCGAGATCGAGTACGAGCTTTTGCCGCACGTCACCGATGTCGACGAGGCGGCGAAGCACACGGCGCCCTTGATCAATGATGCCATCTTCACCGAGGGCCTTGAGGAAAAGCCGGTAAAACCCTCCAACGTCACCAAGCGCAGCCAGTTTGGCCATGGCGATGTCCATCAGGGTTTCGGGCAGGCCGACTTCATCGTCGAGCGCTCCTTCAAGACCGAGCAGACGCACCAGGGCTATATCGAGCCGCATGCCTGCGTGGCGAATTTCAGCTCCGACGGCACCGCCGACCTCTGGGTGTGCACGCAGGGCCATTTCGTCTACCGCCAGCACTGCGCCCAGTTGCTTGGCATGGAAGCCTCGAAACTGCGCGTCACCTCCTCGGAGATCGGCGGCGGTTTTGGCGGCAAGACCCATGTCTGGGCCGAGCCGGTGGCGCTGGCGCTGTCGCGCAAGGCAGGACGGCCGGTGAAGCTGGTGATGACCCGCGACGAGGTGTTCCGCGCCTCGGGCCCGACCAGCGCCACCTCGATCGACGTCAAGATCGGCGCCCGCAAGGACGGCACGATCACCGCCGCCGAAGCGACGCTGCGCTACAGCTGCGGCCCGTATGCCGGCTCCTGGGCCGAGATCGGCGCCATGACCGCGTTCGCCTGCTACAAGCTCGATAACGTCAAGACGGTCGGCTACGAAGTGCTGGTCAACCGGCCGAAGACCGCGGCCTATCGCGCGCCTTCCGCACCCATGGCAGCCTTCGCGGTGGAAAGCGCGGTCGACGAGCTGGCCAAGAAGATCGGCATGGACCCGGTCGACTTCCGGATCAAAAACGCCGCGCAGGAAGGCACACGGTCCTCCTACGGTCCGGTCTACGGACCGATCGGCATCGGCCCGGCGCTCGAGGCGGTGAAGAGCCATCCGCACATGAAGGCGCCGCTGGGCAAGAACCAGGGCCGCGGCATGGCTTGCGGCTTCTGGTTCAACTTCGGCGGCCAGACCTGCACCGACCTCAACATCGGCATGGACGGCTCGGTCTCGCTTGCCGTCGGCACGGTCGACGTCGGTGGTTCGCGCGCGTCGCTGTCGCTGGTGGCGGCGGAGGAACTCGGCATCGACTATTCCCAGGTCAAGGCGATCGTCGCCGACACGTCCAGCCTCGGCTACAACGACATGACGGACGGCAGCCGCGGCACCTTCTCCTCTTCCATGGCAACGATTTCGGCCGCTCGCAACGCGATCAAGATCCTGCGCGAGCGCGCCGCGCAGATGTGGGACATTGCCGTCGACGACGTGGTCTGGGAAAAGGGCCACGCGATCGCCAAGGGCGAGAAGCACGGCAATCTCGGCAAGCTGTCGCTGAAGGAGATCGCGGTCGAGTCGGGCAAGACTGGCGGGCCGATCGCCGGCCACAGCGAGCTCGTCGCCGATGGCGCCGGCGTCTCCTTCGCCACCCATATCTGCGATATCGAGGTCGATCCCGAGACCGGCGCTGCCAGGGTCGTCCGCTACACGGTCGTACAGGATGCCGGCAAGGCGGTGCACCCGACCTATGTCGAGGGCCAGTACCAGGGCGGTGCCGCGCAAGGCATCGGCTGGGCGCTCAACGAGGAGTATATCTACGGCAAGGACGGGCGGCTGCAGAACGCCGGCTTCCTCGACTACCGCATCCCGGTCTGCTCGGACCTGCCGATGATCGACACGCAGATCCTCGAAATCCCCAACCCCAACCACCCCTACGGGGTGCGCGGCGTCGGCGAGACGTCGATCGTGCCGCCGCTGGCGGCGATCGCCAATGCGGTGTCGAACGCCGCGGGCGTGCGCATGACGCACATCCCGATGTCGCCGCCGCGCATCCTGGCGGCGATCGAGGCGGAACGGGAATGGTCGAAGTAACGCTCTGGGGCTCGCTCGCCGCGACCGCCGGAGGCAACAGCAAGGTCGAGATCGAGGCCAAGGACATAAGGGAGCTGTTCAGGAAGCTGGCTGAACAGTATCCCGGCCTCGAGCCCTTGATCGACAAGGGCATCGCGGTTGCGATCGACGGGACGATCTATAGGGATACGTGGTCGAAAAAGCTGCCGGAGGGGGCGGAGATTTTTTTGCTGCCGCGGCTGGCGGGGGGATAGGCGGACACATGGCAGGGTAAAAGGTGCACTGTCACCGTAATTCTAAAAAGTACACTGTCACCGTAATTCTAAGAAGGCCAAAAGCCGCTGTTGGATTCGACCGGGAGGAGGGTCTGATTTGCGCCCCATGCCGGTCATCGCCACGGCTCATCGCCTCTTCTCACGAGCGGACATCTTCGCGACTAGGCTGAAGCTCGCTCGGCGCCGAGAACCCGCAGCGGAATGTCATGGACTCGATGGTCGGCCCTCTCATCTTTCCGTCCGCCCACCGCATATGCGCGACGTCGAAACCCCGGGAAGGATTGCGTTGGTGCGGCGCTGATCAGACTGGTTGCGCCTCTTCAGTGTGGCGTGCGTTCCAATGGCGCAGCAGGACCGGGACCAAAAGCGCCACGCCGAGTAGCGAGGAATAGAGTTCGGGTGCCACCAGAAGCAGGGCGGCGAACACGAGCAGCACGTTTTCCCATGGGCGTGTGCGCACCAGAAGATAGCGCGATAGCGCGGCGCCCAGGCAGGTGATGCCCAGCACGCAGCCGAAAAAGGCGAGGAAGAAGTTCGGCCAGGTGAAATCCTTCGTCACCAGCAGCAGGGACGGTGAGAAGACGAACACGAAAGGAACCAGTGCCTTACCCATCCCCAGCCGGAAGGCGGTGTTGCCGGTCTTGAACGGGTCCGCCCCCGCCATGCCAGCGGCGGCGTACGCCGCCAGCGCCACCGGTGGCGTGATGTCCGCCAGCAGTCCGTAATAGAACACGAAGAAGTGAGCGACGATCGGCTCGGTGCCGAGCATGACAAGCGCCGGCGCCGCGATCGTCACCATAATGATGTAGTTCGCGGTCGTCGGGATGCCGCAGCCCATCAGGATGCAGACGACGCCAGTCATGATCAAGGTGAACAATAGGGTCAGGCCCTGGGCCGAGAAGATCGCCTCGGGGATGAAGGTGCCGAAGAGAAGGGAAAGGTGTCCGGCCGTCGATGTGACGATGTAGGACAGCTTGAAGCCCACTCCGGTCAGGGTGACGACGCCCACGACGATGCCGACGGTTGCGGCAGCGGCTCCGACTGCGAGCGCATATTTGGCGCCGTCGCGCAGACACGTCACGATGTCGGCGACCGACATGCGCCGGCGCGGATTGAGCAAGCCGACGAGAATACACAAGGTGATGCCCCAGAAGGCGGCCATGTAGGGCGTGTAGCCCGAGAGCAGCACGCCGATGAGAACGACGAGCGGGATGATCGTCGGCCAGTCCCGCTTCAGCGCCTCGACGACATCGGGCATCTCGTCCGGCCTGAGCCCCCTGAGGCCGGTTCGCTTGGCCTCGAAATGCACCTGCATGAACACGCCAAAGAAGTGCATGAAGGCGGGCACGATGGCGGCAAGGATGATGGTCGTGTAGGGCAGTTCGAGAAATTCGATCATCAGGAAGGCCGCTGCGCCCATGATCGGTGGCGTCACCTGGCCGCCGGTCGAGGACGCCGCTTCCACCGCTGCGGCGAAATGTTTCTTGTAGCCGAGCTTGATCATCGCCGGGATGGTCAGCGAGCCGACGGTAACGGTGTTGGCGACCGACGAGCCGGAAATCATGCCGAACAGCGCCGAGCCGAAGATCGACACCTTGGCGGGACCGCCGGCGTAGCGGCCGGCGACCCACGCCGCGCAGTCGAGGAAGAGCTGGCCGAGGCCAATGCGGGTGGCGAAGACGCCGAACAGCACGAAGTGGAAGACGTAGGTGGCGACGACGCCGAGCGCGATGCCGTAGATGCCCTGCGTCGTCAGATAAAGGTGATCGACAAGCTGGGAGACGGACGCGCCGGGGTGCACCAGAATGCTCGGCATGTACCGCCCCAACAGCGCGTAGGCCATGAAGACGACGGCGATGATGGGCAGCGGGATGCCGACGGAGCGGCGCGTCGCCTCCAGCAGAAGCAGGATGAGGATAAGGCCGAACACCACGTCGAGCGCCGTGGGATTGCCGACGCGGAAGGCAAGGTCGTCGAGCGGGATCATAGGCACGTGCATGACGACGACGACCGCAGCGATCGCCAGCAGCCAGTCGAAAAGGGGTATGCCGAGCGGCCGCAGGAGGCTGGACCGCGCGGGCTGGTCGTAGCTTTTCTTCACCAGCGGGAAGACGAGGAAGATCAGCGCCAGCACCATCGACAGGTGGATGCCCCGGTGCAGCATTTCCTGCAGCAGGCCGAAACCGGCGGTGTAGTAGTGAAACAGTGACAGCGCCACCAGGAGGAAGCCGACCAGCCAGCCCGCGACACGGGTCAGTGGCCGGAAGCGGATTTCGGAGTCGAATTTCTCCTCCAGTTCGCGAGCGCTCTCCTCATCGAACTCCATTGCGGAAAGCTTGATCTTGTCGTCATCGCTCATGCCGGTTCCGTGTCCTGAATTTCCAGACAAAAGAGGCGGAAAGCATCCCTTCCGCCTCGTTGTTGTCAGCCGGTCCAAATGGCTCTTATTTCAGGGTGCCGACTTCCTTGTAGAATTTCTCTGCGCCGGGATGAAACGGAATGCCAGCGCTGGTAACCGCGTTCTGGAGCGTGATCAGCTTGCCCTTGGCGTGGCCTGCCTGCAGGGCCTTTTGGGTTTCGTCGCTGTAAAGCGACTTGACGATCTTGTAGACGAGGTCGTCGGTCTGCTTGGCGCTGGTCACCCATTGAGCGGCGACGGAAATGGTCTTGGTTTCGCCGACATTTTTGTAGGTGCCTTCCGGCACGGTATCGGTGGAGAAGAACTTCTGCTCGGACAGCAGCTTGTCGGCCTCGGGGCCGGTGATCGGCACCAGCGTGATGTTGTTGGTGGTGGCAAGCTCAACGATTGCGCCGGTCGGATAACCACCGACGAAGAAATAAGCGTCCATGGCGCCATCCTGCAGCCGCTCTCCGGCCGGGCCAGGCTTGAGATATTCGGGCTGCACGTCCTTTTCAGCCAGACCGTAAGCGCCAAGCACAAGTCGCGCATCGACGATGGTGCCGGAGCCCGGCTCGTCAAGAGAGACGCGTTTGCCCTTGAGATCCGCCACCGACTTAATGCCGGCGTCGGCACGCGCGACCAAATGGATCGTCTCGGGATAAAGCGTCGCGATGAGGCGCAGGTCGTCAACCTTGGGCTTGCCCTCATAGAGGCCGGTGCCCGAATGCGCCCAGTAGGCGACGTCGGATTGCGTGAAGCCCGATTCGGACGCGCCCGACTGGATGGCGCTGATGTTGGCCACCGAACCGTTGGAGGACGTGGCGGTGGCGACCAAGCCTTCGACGCCGGCCGCCCCGGTTGCCGAGATGGCGTTGGCGATCAGGCCGCCCACCGGATAGTAGGTGCCGGACGTTCCGCCCGTGCCGATGCGGAAAAACGCCTGCTGCGCGCGTGCCGGCGAAAATCCGGCCGCAGCCAAAGCCAGAGCGCCCGCGCCTATGGAAAAGGTGCGGCGGTTGATCGAAATAGTCATGCTACCTCCCAGTCTAAAAACCGGCAGGATGTTGCAGCGGCCAAGGTGTTGTCAACCTGTACACGCTTTTTGAGAGCGGATCGGTCCTCGCGGGCTGGCCGTGGCGCATCCTCAATAGGTGCAAATTTTGAAGAAGCACCAAAATTCGATCTGAGCCTTTATCATTGGTTGAACGGCAGTAGTTCGCATCCTTGCGCCAAAAGCTGCCTGTCTGAATTCGGCCCAAAAGCAGCCATTCACCTTAACCCGCCCCTATCTCTCCCTCCACAACCCTCAAATAAGCCGTCGCCTTGCCCCCTCCGGCATCTGCAGGATGGTCAAGAGCGTCGTCAGCACGGTCAGGATCAGGGCGCCGAGGATGGTGCCGGTGTAGACACCGCGGCCCCCGAAGATCGAGGTGCCGCCAATGACGGCGGCCACCCCGGCGCCTTCCGCCCGGAAGGCGCGGCAGTCTATGGATACTTGGTCGGCGGTACGGCAGGGTTCAAATCGCCCTGCAGTTCCTTCGGCAGCGGCAGGCTTGAGCATTGCAGGTGCACTTCGCGGGCGAACAGCTTTCGTTGCTTCTGCTCATGCTCCTTGATGGCTGCTACGAGCCCCAGCGAGTATGGACCAAGCAGGACGCCGAAACCCCATCCCGGATGCTCTTTCTCGCGAGCCTCGTAATCCGAAGCCGCCCTGCGGGCCTGCTGGCATGCCGGGGAGGCCCATTTCTGGTCCTGCTGCGAAAGCGACGCCTCATAGTCGACCGGGGAGGTCGCGCACCCAGCCACTGCCGCAGTCAATGCGAGGCAGATTGCGTTTCTCATCCGAAGCCTCTCCTAAGCCTTGTGAAGGGCCTGCATAGACCTGTTCATCCCACAAGGCGATAGCTGCGGTCAGGTGCCCTCCCCACCCTCCGCAACCCGCCGCCCTCTCCCCGGCCTTCCCGCAGCCGGATTCGAACGATGCCTGGAACCAAATCACGGGGCCTGGAACCAAACCACGGGCGAGACTGTTCAGTTGTAGCTTTGATCCCACGCTGACATCCCGGCCGGCAAAGCGGCGACATTGAGGAGTTCTCACCATGAAGATTTCATCCGGATTTCGTTCCATCGCGGTTGCCGCCATCGCCACCGCAAGCATCGGCTTTGCCAGCGCCGCGCATGCCGACAGCGGCACCATCCGCTTCGCCGTCTACAAGGCGGCCTTCTTCGTCGGTGGCTCCGGAGGCGAAGGAACGCTGACCTTCCATGGCCGCCGCTATCCCATCTCGGTCGGCGGCGTCTCGGGCGGTCTCGCCTTCGGCGTTTCCAAGACCTATTTCCGAGGTACCGTGCGCCACATCAAACGTGCGCGGGATGTGACCGGGGTCTACGGTGCGGCGGGCGGTGGCGGCGCGCTTGGCAAGGGGGCTCAGGTGATCGTCATGACCAATGACAAGGGCGCCCAGCTCGAATTGACGGGCAGGCAGGTCGGCCTGCAGGTCAACGCCGACCTCAGCGGCATGAGCATCTCGCTGAGGTAGCCGTTAGCTCCTCAGGCCCGGCGCTTCCTGCCCCGTCCGCTCGACATATTCCGTATAGCCGCCGCCATAGGTGTGGATGCCTTCGGGCGTCAGCTCCAGCACGCGGTTGGAGAGCGCCGCCAGAAAATGCCGGTCGTGCGAGACGAACAGCATGGTGCCCTCGTACTGCGAAAGTGCCGTGATCAGCATCTCCTTGGTGGCGATGTCGAGATGGTTGGTCGGCTCGTCCAGCACCAAAAGGTTGGGCGGGTCGAACAGCATCAGCGCCATCACCAGCCGCGCCTTCTCGCCGCCTGACAGCACACGGCATTTCTTCTCGATCTCGTCGCCGGAAAAGCCGAAGCAGCCTGCGAGTGCCCTGAGCGGCGCCTGGCCGGCCTGGGGGAACGCGTCTTCCAGTGTCTGGAACACAGTGCGCTCGCCTTCCAGCACCTCCATGGCGTGCTGGGCGAAATATCCCATCTTGACACTTGGGCCCCGCGCGACCGTGCCGGTATCGGGCTCGGAAGCGCCGGCGACCAGCTTCAGAAGCGTCGACTTGCCGGCGCCATTGACGCCCATGATGCACCAGCGCTCGCGGCGGCGGACCTGGAAGTCGAGCCCCTCATAGATGCTGCGGCTGCCATAGCCCTTGTGGACGTTCTTCAGCGTCACGACATCCTCGCCGCAGCGCGGCGCCGGCAGGAAATCGAAGGACACGGTTTGACGGCGCTTCGGCGGCTCGACGCGGTCGATCTTGTCCAGCTTCTTCACCCGGCTCTGCACCTGCGCGGCATGCGAGGCGCGCGCCTTGAAGCGCTCGATGAAGGCGATCTCCTTGGCCAGCATCGCCTGCTGGCGCTCGAACTGAGCCTGCTGCTGCCTGTCGGCGATCGCCCGCTGCTGCTGGTAGAATTCGTAGTTTCCGGAATAGGCGGTCAGCGAACCGGCGTCGATCTCGACCACCTTGTTGACGATGCGATTCATGAACTCGCGGTCGTGCGAGGTCATCAACAGCGCGCCATCATAGTTCTTCAGGAAGGATTCCAGCCAGATCAGGCTCTCCAGGTCGAGATGGTTCGACGGCTCGTCGAGCAGCATGGCGTCGGGCCGCATCAACAGGATGCGGGCCAGCGCCACGCGCATCTTCCAGCCGCCGGACAGCTTTCCGACATCGCCGTCCATCATCTCCTGCGAAAAGCCGAGACCGTCCAGCACTTCGCGGGCGCGGCCATCCAGCGCATAGCCGTCGAGTTCCTCGAAGCGGTGCTGCGCCTCGCCATATTTTTCGATGATCTCGTCCATCTGGTCGGCCTGCTCGGGATCGGCCATGGCCGCCTCGAGGGCCGCCATTTCGGCCGCGACTTCGCTGACCGGCCCGGCGCCGTTCATCACTTCGGCGACAGCGCTGTGGCCTTCCATGTCGCCGACATCCTGGCTGAAATAGCCGATGGCGACGCCGCGATCGACCTGCACCTGGCCTTCGTCTGGCTGCTCCTGGCCGGTGATCATGCGAAACAGCGTCGTCTTGCCGGCGCCGTTCGGCCCGACGAGGCCGACCTTCTCGCCCTTCTGCAGGGACGCCGACGCTTCGATGAAGACAAGCTGACGGCCGTTCTGCTTGCTGATGCTTTCAAGTCTGATCATGCGGTGTCCGGGGAATTTTGCTTGCGTGAAACGATTTGCCCGGCGCCTTACGCGAAGGATAGCCGCAAAGGAAGAGGCGCAAGCGCCGCACACCGCCGATCTCCCCCCTCGTGGGGGAGATTGGCAGCTTCACCGCCAGACACACTCCAGAAACAAGATTCAACATCCGGGAAAAACTCGCGAAAACATCGCCTGTCATAACCACCCTCGCGGCGGTCACGCGGCCTGCGGCACAACGCGAAGAAATGGTCCCGAAACATGCAACGACGTTCGACCGGATGGATGGGTGCCCTGACAGGCATTTCGCTCGCCGTGCTTGCGGTCGCACAGTCGGATGCGGCGGTCACCCGGAGCGAATATTGCAGCCGGCTCGGTCTTCAACTCGACGGAGCCATCCAGACCAAAGCCAAACCCGGTGCCAGTGCGAGCCAGATCGCCGAGGCAACGGCACTCCAGGACAAGGCGAACCGGTTCTGTGCCGAGCGCAAGCAGGCGCAAGGCATCCGGACCTATGCCAATGCCCTGAAACTTCTTGGCGTGACACCGGTCGACCTGGACCAGTGACAGCAACCATCCATCCCTGAAAGACAGGCCGCCACTCTCGGATAGCGACGGCGGTTCTTCCAGCGCATAGCACCGCTGAAATTGCTGCCGGCTACTTCTCGCCCAGATACTGGAAGACGGCCTGCTTCCACCAATCGCTTTCGATGGTCTGCAGGAGGGCGACATCGAGAGACTTGCGCAACGGGCTGCCGAGCGGCAGCGCAATGGCATATTGCTGCTGGTCGAAGGTCGCATCGAGAATCTGCAGGCTTGTCGCGTAATTCTGCCCGACCAGCCAGCCAAGCAGCGGCTTGTCGTGCACCAGCGCGTCGATCTTGCCGGCGCGAAGCGCGTTGAGGCCTTGCTGGATCGAGGCAAAGTCCTGATGACGGATCTGGGTCGAATCCAGATAGGACGCCGTCGACGAGCTCTGCACCGCGCCGACCCTGACCGCGGCGAGATCGCTTTCGCCCTGCACCATGCCTTCCATCTGCGTCACCGTCAGCACCGATGTGACACCCGCAGTGAACACCGCGATCGCAATGATCGATCCCATCATCCAGAGCGCGGCCAGCGCGCGCCCCGGCACGGTTCGCGGGCCGAAATCACCGGTGCTGGCCTGCGTCGCGGCGATGGTCGACCACCACATGCTGGAAAACAGTCCCTTGGCGACGCCGCCGCCGAAATCGTCATTGTGCCGGCGTTCGAACATCCAGATGAGGACGCCGACCACCACCGATATGATGACCAGCGCCAGAACCGCCTGCAGGAAGCCGAACGACGTCAGGGCATGCAGCACCGGCCGCCATGACGGCTGGTTGTTGAGCGGCGTCGCGATGCCGAGCCCGGTCGTGAAGAAGGGCTGCGTGAAGTCGACGGCCTTTTCGCGGTCGGCCGTGACCGTGATCGCGGCCATCGCCGCATCGAATCTGCCGCTGACGACGCCATCGATCTGGTCCTGCACGGCAGGCACTTCGACATAGTGGAAGCGCAGGTTGAGCCGCCCGGCCATTTTCTGCCAGAGGTCGATGCTCAATCCCGACCAGCTGCCGTCCTGCAGCTTGAACGCAAAAGGCGGCGCCTGTTTTATCCCGACCGAGATCTCTTTTGCCGGCGAGGCCGAGGGGGAAGCCAGGTCGGGAGAAGTCTGATCGGGCGAAGTCTGGGCAAGCGTGACCCCGGCTCCCACACACGCGACGATGACAATGAGACCCAGCGCCATCGTCCACGAAGCAACTCTTCTCAACGGCAACGACTCCCAGCGACCGGTCCGCCGCTCGATCGTCGCGGCTTTCGAAGGGTAGCCGCCGTGCCCTCCTCCGTCCACCGGCGATGTCGTTGCTGAAGCGGCCGCGCCACGCCGACCCCGAATTGCGCGAAAACAAGCAGTTGGAACAATTTCGCGATTCAAATCCTGAAGCGCTTCGCGCAACGAGGGATCCCGTGAGGACAGGCTTGCGGCGCCGAAGACGAATTCGCGCCAAACCCTCACTTCCTGCCTTGCGGATGGATCGTCTCACCGCGCTTCAGCATTGCCACAAACGCTTCGATCTTCCTCTTGCGCCCGGCCTCGGTCTTCATGTTGTGAATGCGGAAGGCGAGCGCGAAGCGGTTTTGCGCGTTGAGTTTTTCAAGCATCGCCTTCGCAGCGGGTTCGGCGTCTATGGCCGCTTGCAAATCATCGGGAATTTTCATCTCCTTGCCGCTGCCATAGGCGCGCGCCCAGCGCCCGTCGGCCTTGGCCGTCTCGACCTGTTTGAGCCCATGCTCGGTCATGCGGCCCTCCTCGACCAGCCGCGCCACATTGTCGATGTTGATCAGGCTCCAGATGCTCTTCCTGCCGCGCGGCGTGTAGCGCTGCAGGAAGCTCTTGTCGTCCAACCCTTTGCGCACCGCATCGATCCAGCCGAAGCACAGCACCACGTCGATGGCTTGCTTGGGGGTGATCGATTTCAATCCGGACCCCACCTTGTGCATCTTGATCCAGACTTCGGTTTCCGTGGCGTGGTGCTTGCTCAGCCAGGCGTAGAAGCCGGCAGGATCCGCAAATTCATGAACCTTGTCGGGATCGACCTTGATCGGCGCCATCAGTCGGCCTGTCCGTTCGATGCTGTTGCCGCTCGCGTCATCGCTCTCACTGTCGTCCTGCCTCCGGCATCATGCCCATCGTCATTGGCCAGCATCGTGGCATGAATTGCGTCAGTTTCCGGCAGCAAACTTGGCAGGCGCGCACGGCGTTCCTTCACGCCCGTCGGTCCGGACATTTTTCTTCCCGCCCCACTGTAGAAAGTCCCGGAATACCTGCCATGCTCGTGCTCGGACTGCGCCGCGCGGGATGCACAGCGCTTCTCCCGGTCCGACCTCGATCGGCTTGCCGTCGACGGTCCAGGTCAGCACCCCTTCAATGCCGTAGATCGTCTCTTCGTAGTGATCATGGCTGTGCGCCGGCGCCAGCAGGCGCAGTCCGCTGGCAACCCTCAACTCAAAGGCGGCGATGCTGCCGTTCGAACTGTCGCCCGTCACCAGGAAGCGAATCGACAGCCCCTTGTCGCCGATGGTCTCATTGGCTGGATTGACCTGAAGATTCATGACCGACATTGCGCAAACCCCTCCGGTAAATTACATTTACTCGCTATCAGTAAACTCAATTTACCGGATCGTCAATGCCCACCTCAACGGAAGTTCTACAGACCAAGACCGAGAACCTGCTGATCGGCGCCCTGCTGCGCGTGCCGGCACAAGCGATCCAGCGGCGGCTGATCAAGGAGCTCAACGCCGCCGGTTTCGACGAATTGCGCCTGCCGCATATGGCGGTGTTGCAGTTTCCCGGACCGGACGGCGCGCGGCCCGGGACCATCGCCGAGCGTGCCGGCATGAGCAAACAGGCCATCAACCAGCTGCTCAGCAGTCTCGAAGGGTACGGCTACCTCGTCCGCTCCGACATTCCCGGCGATGGCGGTGCGCGCGTGGTGCGGTCCACCGAACGCGGTCATGCCGCGTTCTGGAAAATGGTCGATATCCTGCACGACATCGAGGAGGAATGGCGCACCGAACTTGGGCAGGAGCGCTTTGCCCAGCTGAAAGCTCTGCTGTTTGTCGTCTGGGAAAGTCCGCTGGTGCGCTGAGCCAGAGACGGCGCTCGTCCGCCCTGCTCCATCGGCCTTTCCGATGGCACTATCGGTTTCTTCCGTTTCCTTCTGTCGCGCCGAACTGCCAATTCCTGCCCTTGTCCATTCAAGCAAAGGCAGAGCGAAATGAGCATTTCGAAACAGAAAATCCTGATCGTCGGCGGCGGCTCCGGCATGGGTCTGGCGCTGGCCCGGCACTGCGTGGAGGCCGGTGCGGCGGTTGTCATCGCCGGGCGCGGCCAAGACCGGCTGCGGCAGGCGCGCGAGGCGCTCGGCAATCCCGCCGGGCTGGAGACGGCCGTCGTCGACATCGCGCGCGAAGACCAGGTCTCGGCGCTGTTCGCAGCGATTGGCGGACTCGACCACATCGTCAGCACCGCAGCCGACATCGAAGGCGCCTACCGGCTGCTGCCGGAGCTTGACCTGAAGGCGGCGCAAAGGGTGGTGGAGAGCAAGCTGTATGGCCCGCTGCTGCTCGCCAAGCACGGTGCGCCGCGGCTGGCAGCATCCGGCTCCATGACCTTCGTCTCCGGTATCGCCGCCTATCGCCCAGCCGCACGCGGCTCCGTCGTTGCTGCTGTCAACGCAGCGCTCGAAGGCCTCGTGCGGGCGCTGGCGGTCGAGTTGGCGCCGATCCGCGTCAATGCCGTGTCGCCCGGCTGGGTCGACACCACGATCTGGGCGCAAGTGGCCGGCGACAGGAAGGACGAGACGTTGGCCGCGATGGCCAAGCAGCTGCCGGTCGGGCGGATTGGCCAACCCGATGATATCGCCGACGCCATTGCCTTCCTGATCGGCAATGGCTTTACCACGGGAACGACGCTGCATGTCGAGGGCGGCCACCGCCTGATCTGAACCGCCGCTGCTTCCGTCAGGAGTTGTTTGCAAACAAGGCCTTGGAGCGGTTCGACGATTCAAGTCCTGAACCAGCCTTGGCGGGCTGCAGGGCCGGCACCAGCGTGTCGCGCGCGGCAGTGAGCAATTGCTTAAGCGCCGGCAGCTGGACGCGCCGGCGGCGCCAGATCATCACCAGCGGCGCTGTCCGCATCTGGCCGGGCCATCGCATTTCGACAATGTCGCCGCGTGCCAGCGCATCCGTGACGGCCAGGCGTGGAACGAGGGCGAGCCCCGCGCCGGCCGCCACCAGCCGCGCAATGGCGCCGATACTGCCGACCTCGTTGGCAAGTCTGGGTGCGGCAGCGCCCGCCTCGGCAAAGGCCGTGTCGAACATGTGTCGGTAGATACATCCGGGCTCCGTTGCCACGAAGGAGAGCGTGCCAAGGGCAGCCAGGTCATGCCCGGTGCTGCCCTGCCCCGGAGC
>NZ_RZQE01000990.1:0-783 GCF_004022955.1 Mesorhizobium sp. M7A.F.Ca.US.002.01.1.1
CAGTCAGACAGCCTGCCCGAGACGCGCCAAACGCGTCTCGCTTTCAGGGTCTTTCCACCAACTCTTCTAGGAATTTGGTGGGTGCGCACAGGATTGAACTGTGGACCCGCTGATTAAGAGTCAGCTGCTCTACCAACTGAGCTACGCACCCACTCGGCCGGCAAAAACCGGCGTTGGCGGGCATATAGCCGCCACCATCGGTCCTGTCCAGCCCTGCCGGAATCATTTCCCGACAAATCGACCGAGCATGCGTTCGATCAAACGAACAGCTTGCCCTCCGCCACCTTGATTGCGTTGCCGCCGATGCGCGCCGAGGCCAGTTTTCCGCCTTGCACGGTCAGTTCGAGGCGGATGCGCGATGGCCGGCCCATCTCCAGCCCCTGCTCGATCCACAGCTGTGAAATGCCATCGGTCGGCGCGTCGAAATGCATGATGGCGCCGGCAAAGGCGGCTGCCGCCGAACCGGTCGCCGGATCCTCGTAGGAAGGCGTGCCGGGCACGATCATGCGCACATGGAAGGCGCTTTCGTGGTTCACCGTCTCGCGGCAGTAGACATAGGGGCTGGCGAAGGCCCACTCGCTCTTGCGCGGCGCCAGTTCCGACCATGCCTGGTTGTCCAGCCGGATGCGGCCCGCCGCCTCGAGATTGGCAACCGGGATGGTGACGTAGGGCACGCCCGCCGACCAGAACGCGACGCGGTGATTCTCGAAGCCGATCTCATGCGGCGTCAACCCAAGCGCGGCACCGATCGCCTCCGGATCGGCATCGAGCTTCAGCGGCTCC
>NZ_RZQE01000991.1:0-762 GCF_004022955.1 Mesorhizobium sp. M7A.F.Ca.US.002.01.1.1
CCTGATGCGGCGGCGCAAGCTTTCCTCGCCGGGGAGAACGACGCCGCCGTCACCTACGAGCCGTTCATCTCGGCGGTGCGCGACAAGTCGGACCAGGGCCATATCCTGGCGACGACGCTCGACTACCCGATGGTGCTCGACACGGTGGGCTGCACACCCGAATTCCTGAAAACCAATCCGGATGCCGCCAAGGCGCTGGCCGACAGCTATTTTGATGCACTCGACCTGATCAAGAGCGATCCGCAGAAATCCTACGAGACCATGGGTGCCGACGTGAAACAGTCGGCCAAGGAATTCGAGGATTCGGCGAAATACCTGAAATGGGCCGACCGGGCGGAGAACAAACAGTTCTTCACCAAGGAATTCCAGGACTTTTCCAAGACCGCCGGCGAACTGCTGCTGCAGATGGGACTGATCAAGGAAGCGCCCGACGTCACCACGTTGGCTGACACCAGCGCGGTTTCGAACTGATCGTTCGGCCTTTGACCATCAAGCGGCGGCGCCTGGCGCTGCCGCCTTCTCTTGGACAAAGCGCGATTTGAGCATGGGGACCATTTGAAAATGGCGACGATTTGACGATGCGCCCCTTGCATCCCGTCTCGCCGGGCATCCGAACCGTGCTCGGCATTTCCTTCTTCGTGCTTTTCGTGGCCTTCTGGGCTTGGATCACGCTAGGCGGCCACGTCAACCGCATCTTCCTCGCCGATCCGCTGTCGATGCTGCGGGATGGCTGGCGGCTTTTGGTCGAAGACCGTTTCTGGC
>NZ_RZQE01000992.1:0-759 GCF_004022955.1 Mesorhizobium sp. M7A.F.Ca.US.002.01.1.1
CCTGGTCCAATCTCAAGAATGTCGGCGACGTCGTGGAAGCCGTCCGCGGCTTGCTTGCGAAGGAGGCTTGAATGGACAGGCGCGTCGTTATCACCGGAGTGGGCGGCCTGTGCGGACTGGGCACCGAGGCCGCCTCTATGTGGAAAGAGATGCGCGAAGGCCGCTCCGCCATCGGCCCGATCGCCAATTCCGAGCTTCATGACCTGGAGGGCATGACCGGCGCTGAGATCAAGGCGCTGCCCCAGCACGACATCAACCGGGGGCATCTCATCTCCATGGACCGCTTCAGCTTGCTCGCCGTGCTTGCAGCGCGCGAAGCCATGCGGCAGGCCGGACTTTCCTGCGACGAGGGGAATGCCCATCGCTTCGGCGCGACAGTGGGCGTCGGATTTACCGGTTCGTACGCAACAGAACAAACTTACCGCTCACTGCTTTTGGGTAGCGCAATCCGTGCTGAACTCTTCACTGGAGTAAAGGTGATGCCCAGCGCCGCTTCCGTCCATCTTAGCTTGAGCCTCGGCTTGCGCGGGCCGGTCTTCGGGGTGACCTCCGCATGTGCCTCGGCCAACCATGCGATCGCCTCGGCGGTGGACCAGATCAAGCTGGGCCGGGCCGACGTAATGGTTTCCGGGGGCAGCGACGCACCCTTCGCATGGGGCGTGCTGAAAGCATGGGAAGCAATGCGCGTGCTTTCACCCGATACCTGCCGGCCCTTCTCCGCCGATAGGAAGGGCCTGGTGCTGGGCGAGGGTGCGGGCA
>NZ_RZQE01000993.1:0-748 GCF_004022955.1 Mesorhizobium sp. M7A.F.Ca.US.002.01.1.1
AGGCAGGAGGCTGCCGGGCCAGGCGAAAGAATTTGGGAACTCGCTCGGCAGAAACGGCAAGTCTCGTGGAGCGGTTGCGCACGGAAGCATCCCACTCTTCACGCGACAGGTAAAATTGTTCCGGCAAAGGTTTCTCGCGCCCGGCAGCCTCCTGCCTGGCACGGCGTGCATCCTCGATCAGGTCCAGAATTTTGTCGAGCGGCTGCCCGTCGATACCTTCAAGGAAGGAGATCGAGGCGCTCGACGCAGTGTCGAAGACAGATGGCATCGCGCCATATAATGCGACCAGGCGCTCTTCCATCGACGTCGCGCGCATCGCTGTCAGCTCAGGATGATCACCAGCTTTAAACATCAGCTCGGATGCCGGTCCGACAGCAATCGAGTCTCGAACCTGGTCGCTGAGTTGACTGATCGCATCGTAGGTCTTGAGCTCTCGAATGCAGCTGTCTGGGCCAAGGACGACGCGAACGGGGTCCTCCGCGCCAGCGGGGAAGATGTCCATGAGATCGCCTCGAAAAGCTATTTCACCCGGTTCGTCGACCCTCTCGTCGACGACATAGCCAAAAGCTTCGGACCTTGTTCTGAAATCATCCCGGTCGAACTTTTGCCCCACCTCCAGAATTGCGAAACCGCCAGCAATGACGTGGGCGGGCGGCACCCGCTGCAGACTGGCTTCGATCGACATTACAGCGATGCGCGCACGATCGGGCTTCGTTGCCATGTGACACAACGCACGAAGCCTCCGCCC
>NZ_RZQE01000994.1:0-745 GCF_004022955.1 Mesorhizobium sp. M7A.F.Ca.US.002.01.1.1
GTGCAGCAGGGCGGTGATCTCGGTGGCGAGGATCTTCTTGGCCTCATTGATCTCGGATCCGCCGAGCCGCTCGAGCCGCGCCACTTCGTCCAGCGGCAGCGTCGTGTAGAGCTTCAGGAAGCGGGCGACGTCGGCATCCTCGGTGTTGCGCCAGTACTGCCAGAATTCGTAGGGGCTCAGCATCTCCGCGTCGAGCCAGACCGCGCCCGAAGCCGACTTGCCCATCTTGGCGCCCGACGAGGTGGTGAGCAGCGGCGTGGTCAGTGCATAGAGCTGCGCGTCCTCCATGCGGCGGCCGAGATCGATGCCGTTGATGATGTTGCCCCACTGGTCGGAGCCGCCCATCTGCAGGCGGCAGCCGAGACGCTTGTAGAGCTCGACGAAATCATAGGCCTGCAGGATCATGTAGTTGAATTCGAGGAACGACAGCGACTGCTCGCGATCGAGCCGCAGCTTGACGGAATCGAACGCCAGCATGCGGTTGACGGAAAAGTGACGACCGACATCGCGCAGGAAATTGACGTAGTTGATCTCCATCAGCCAATCGGCGTTGTTGACCATGATGGCGTCGTTGGGACCGCTGCCGAATTTGAGGTAGGGCATGAAGTTGCGGCGGATACCGGCAAGATTGTCTTCGATGTCCTGCGGGGTCAAAAGCTTGCGCGCCTCATCCTTGAACGACGGGTCGCCGATCATCGAGGTGCCGCCGCCCATCAGCGCGATCGGCCGATGACCGGTCTGCTGC
>NZ_RZQE01000995.1:0-745 GCF_004022955.1 Mesorhizobium sp. M7A.F.Ca.US.002.01.1.1
GGCTCGCGGCGGTTCTCCGAAAGAATGGTCATCGAACGAAGCTGATTGATTCGGACATTCAGCCCGCTGACGATTTCCCAGGCGACACGCTTGTCGGCGGCCTCGAACAGCGCCTCATAGAATTTCGTCGTCGCCCGCATCACTGCCGGCGGCGTCGCCGACGCCCATGCCCCGAACAAGTCCGCCAGCGCGCGTTCGAGCGTTGCCAGTTGCTCGCCGGTGGCCGACAGGGCGCAGGCGCGTGCCGCAATGCCTTCAAGCAGTGCCCTCAACTCATAGATCTCGTCGGTGCGGCCGAGATCCGGCCTGGCTACGGCCGGCCCGTGCCCAGGGATCATCTGCACGAGCCCCTCGGCCTCCAGTTGCCGCAGCACCTCGCGCACGACGGAACGGCTGACGCCAAGCTGGTCGCAAAGCGGCCGCTCGACCAACCTTTCGCCAGGCTGGAAGTGGAAATCCATGATGGCTTCGCGCATGCGCTCCAGCGCCAGCGTTCTCAAGGTCTTGGCGCTGCGGTCGATGCGAAGGGTGTCGTCTGGCATGTCTTGGCTCCTGCACCGCCACGAAAACAGATTCCATGCCCGGTTGACAAGGTACTTGGTGCTCCATAGCATGGTATACCATAAGATGATACAGGGATCGGACGGTCCCTGGCATCGCCGACCCGAGGATTCCATGCAGCCTGCCATCCGCAAGATCGTGACTTATACCGAGAACACGCTGATCGAAGGCGGCAAGGCTGCAC
>NZ_RZQE01000996.1:0-741 GCF_004022955.1 Mesorhizobium sp. M7A.F.Ca.US.002.01.1.1
CTTCATAGACGCGCGGGCCGGTCTTGATCGGCTTGGATGCCAACGCCGCATCGTCGTCCTGGTTGCTGTGCCTGGTGGGTCGGAGCATGGCGTCGGTCAAGCCTTTGCGGCGCTTGGTTCGGCGAACCGCGCCTGTGTGGGAAGGATACCGTCGAGGGCGATCGGCGCAGCCCGGCCGGCGATCAGTTCGGCGACGATGCGGGCCGATCCATGCGCCATCGTCCATCCAATATGGCCGTGGCCGGTGTTCAGCCAGAGGTTCTTGATGTTGCGCAGGCCGAGGATCGGCAGATTGTCGGGCGTCATGGGTCTCAGGCAGGCCCGCATTTCGGCGCGATCATAGGCGATACCGCGCGGGAACAGGTCCTGCGTGACGCGCTTCATGAAGGCGAAATCCGAAGACTTGTGGCTGCGATCATAGCCCGCGAATTCCGCGGTGGCGGTGACGCGGATGCGATCGCCCATCGGCGTGATGGCAACGAGATTGTGCTCATCGATGACGGGGAGTTTTGGAGCCAGCGCCGGGTCGACGATGGGAATGGTCAGGGAATATCCTTTGACCGGATAGATCGGCAAACCAAGGCCGATCTTGCGGGCGAGGATCGGGCTTTCGGCGCCGAGACACAGAACGTAGGCGTCGGCCAGAAAGTCTCCCTTGTCGGTGACGACCTGGATGATCGCGCCATTCCCATCGTCGACCCGGCGCTGGCTCCAAAACTCCCCGTCATCGATGAGCACAAT
>NZ_RZQE01000997.1:0-738 GCF_004022955.1 Mesorhizobium sp. M7A.F.Ca.US.002.01.1.1
GGTCTGACCCGTGAAACATTGGCGTTTTGTGCACGTTTGCAGTGACGTCGACGATCAATAGTCCCCTCATCGTCGGTTGGTTGATTGCCCGCCACGGCTCGCTTGGCTTGGCGGGCACTCATCACGGAGAGCGCATGCAGCCTGGTGAGATCATTGCAACGCGTTCCCCACCGGGTTGGCCGCCGTCCCGGTGCCAGCGTCAGGAATTAGCGGAACCTAATTTGATGCTTCCCATGAATGATAATGAGCCGCCCGCCAAGCTGTTATACGAGCCGGCGCCAGATTGGCAGAGCGCAGGAGTCCTTCTTGCAGCCGCTGCTCTGGTCTCATCCTTATGCGCCCTGCTAGTGGCATCTTGGATGTCAGGTTGACCGCTCTTGCAGTCTCCGTTCCGGCCAAAACGTAAAAAGTCTACTCCACCGAAACGAGCAGAGGCCGGTGTTTTGGCCGTTCGTGCCAAATGACTTGGCGTAGGTCGCGCATGTCGACCTGCTGACCGCAGATCGGGCAGGTGTAGAAATTGTCGTCCTCGTCGGCAGGCTCGCCGCCGTGCTCCTTGCCGGGAATGGGTGGTCCAAGGTCAGATAGCTTCGCCATGGCCATCAAACATTCAATTCGTCTAGAATGTTCCGGAACCATCTTAGCGCGTGCTAAATTGAATCGCAGTTTTGCGGGTCAGTTCATGCGTCTGAAGTTGAGCCGTCCAATGTTTCCCACGCTTGTCGAGGTGCCGCCGAC
>NZ_RZQE01000998.1:0-737 GCF_004022955.1 Mesorhizobium sp. M7A.F.Ca.US.002.01.1.1
GTTCCAATTAGAGGCTTAATGTGGCGGTCAATGCGGCCTCTATCGATTGAGAGGGTCGATTGCTTCTTCGGCCGATTAAAGCGCGTTAGGATCGCCCCGGCCTCGGCAATTTCCATGTACCGATCGCAGAGATCGCCCACAGTTGGCGGCTTGGGGCGATCCCTATCGGCTGCCGGATCTTCACCTACCGCGACTAAACCGAGCAGCCGTTTGGCCTCATTCCGTGCTTGATCAACCGTCCAAGGAGATCCATAGCGGCCTATCGTAAGCCACCTTTGTTTGCCGCTCTGGCTGTATTTCAGGCAGAACGTCGGGTGCTTGCGCTGCCGTCTAACCCCGAACCCCGCAACTGACCCGCGCCCAGAATCCCAAAGTGTGGAATGGGCAGGCATCTCGTCAATATCAGTTTTGGTAAGAGGCACCGATCATCGCCCTAGCTACAGCCTAGCAACAGCTAGTATGGGAACTCGGGTGATTTGGAAAGACGTACGATCGTAAAAAGCTTAGTTAAAACAATCGATCGATGATCTGCCGGGAACTGGAGGGATACAGTAGCTATACGTTTACACCGAAGATGTCGGCGGTTCGAGCCCGTCATCGCCCACCATTCACACGATCTCCGGTGCGGTTGTCAGCCGTTTGGCGACATAGATGCTGTGGTCGGGCAATCCCGGCTCCCGCAACACTGCGAATCCGATGGCCCTGTAGAAGCGCAGCGCGTTGTGATTGTCCGGCAT
>NZ_RZQE01000999.1:0-725 GCF_004022955.1 Mesorhizobium sp. M7A.F.Ca.US.002.01.1.1
GACATAGTGCGGCGCATTCTTCAAAAGCAGATTGCGTTCAAGTGTCGACTGTGCGACCAGCCCGAACTCGCCGGTTTCGAGATATTTCAGGCCACCGTGAATGAGCCGCGATGGCGCGGCACTGGTGCCCGAGCCGAAATCCGCCTTGTCGACGATCAGACAGCTGACGCCTTGCGCGCACAGGTCGCGAAATAGCCCTGCCCCGTTAATGCCGGCGCCAAGAATGACGACGTCGACCTCGCCGGTTCCGGCCATGGCGGCCAAACGCCCGGCGGGATTTTCCGTAAATGTTGCTTCGCTTGAGCTCATGACGCTTTCGTCTTGACGATGCGCAGCTTCACGCCGGCCCGTTCGAGAGCTTGCGCCCGCGCATCGCCCAGGCCTTCGGTCGCCAGCACGACATCGAAGCTGGTCAGATCGTCGAAGACATGCAGCGCGATCCTGTCGAACTTGGCATGGTCGATCAGAAGGATACGCTTGGCCGATGCGGCCATCATCGCCTGCTTGACCCGCACGACATTGGGATCCTGGATGAAGGCCGTGGTTCCGGTGATGGCCGAAGCCGAACAGATCAGCACATTGGCGCGCAGCTGCGCCACGGCGTTCTCGCAGACGATACCGATATAGGCGTTGTAGGTGCCGTGGTACTGGCCGCCGAGACAGATGAAGTCGAGTTCGTCGACATTGATCAGCAGTGATGCCGTCGCTACGGAGTTGGTGATGAC
>NZ_RZQE01000099.1:0-16076 GCF_004022955.1 Mesorhizobium sp. M7A.F.Ca.US.002.01.1.1
GCAGCGTCCTTGCCTTCCTGCCCGGCCAGCGCGAGATCGAGCGCACCGCCGAACGGCTGGCCGGCAAGGTCGGCACCGATACCGACATCGTCCCGCTCTACGGCATGCTGGACGGCAAGGCGCAGGACGCGGCGATCAAGCCGGCAACATCGGGCCGCCGCAAGGTGGTGCTGGCCACCTCGATAGCCGAAACCTCGATCACCATCGACGGCGTGCGCGTCGTCATCGATTCCGGCCTGTCGCGGCTGCCGCGCTATGAGCCGGCCAGTGGCTTGACCCGACTGGAGACCGTGCGTGTCAGCAAGGCTTCCGCCGACCAGCGCGCCGGCCGTGCCGGGCGCACGCAGCCAGGCGTCGCCATCCGGCTGTGGCGGGCCGAGCAAACGGCTGCACTTCCTGCTTTCACGCCGCCGGAAATCCTTGAGGCCGATCTGTCCGGACTGCTGCTCGATTGTGCTGCCTTCGGCGTTGCCGATCCGTCAGCGCTTGCTTTTCTCGATCCGCCGCCTGTTCCGGCCCTCAATGAGGCAAGGGGGCTACTGCGCGCGCTGGATGCCATCGACCACACGGGGCGCCTGACGGAGGCGGGTGCAGCGATGCGCAAGCTCGCTCTGCCGGTGCGGTTGGCGCATATGGTTGCCGAGGCATCCCGGAGCGGCCATGCCTTCGAGGCGGCAATGTTCGCCGTGCTCCTCACCGAACGCGGCCTCGGTGGCGACGGCGCCGATCTGGAGCGGCGGCTGATGCGTTTTCGCGGGGAAAGATCTCCGCGCGCTACCGCCGCCAAGCAACTCGCCGAAAGGCTGGCAAGGCAGGCTGGCGGGGCGAAGGGCAGCGAAGCTGCGGCGGGCGGTCCCCTGCTCGTGCACGCCTGGCCGGATCGGGTGGCGAAGGCGCGTGGCGAGCGTGGCCGTTTCGTGCTGGCCAACGGCTCCGGCGCCATGCTCGACGCCGCCGATCCGCTGGCGGGCGAGCCGTTTCTGGTCGTCGCCGACCTGCAGGGCAAGGCACAGAATGCGCGCATCACGGCGGCAGCGGCGATCGGCGAGGACGATGTCCGTGTCGCGTTGGCGGACAGGATCGAGGCGCGCCGTGAAACGAGCTTCGATCGGGACAAGCGCGCCGTGCGTGTACGTGAAACCGTGCGCCTTGGCGCCATCACGCTCGCCGAGCGCATGCTGCCGCCGCCAACGGGGGCCGACGCCGACCGCGCCGTCCTCGATGCCGTGCGCCAGCACGGGCTGTCGCTGCTGACCTGGAGCAAGGAGGCGCAAACGCTGCGCCAGCGGCTTGGCTGGCTGCATCGCGGCCTGGGCGCGCCATGGCCCGATATGGCGGATGACGCGCTCGTCGAGCGCCTCGACGACTGGCTGCTGCCTTACCTCGCCGGCGCGGCATCGTTTGCCGCCATCGATGCAGGTGTTGTCTCGGCCGGACTGGCCAGCCTCGTGCCGCATGATCTGCAGCGCAGGATCGATACGCTGGCGCCAACCCATTTCGACGCTCCGTCCGGCAGCCATGTGCCTATCCGCTATGACAGCGAATGGCCGGTGCTGGCGGTTCGCGTGCAGGAACTGTTCGGGCTCGACCGGCATCCCGCCATCGCCAATGGCACTGTGCCGCTGACGCTCGAACTCCTGTCGCCGGCGCACCGGCCGATCCAGACGACGCGCGACCTGCCCGGCTTCTGGCGCGGCTCCTGGGCCGACGTACGCGCCGACATGCGCGGCCGCTATCCCAAGCATGTCTGGCCGGAAAACCCGCTGCTCGCCGCCGCCACCGCCCGGGCCAAGCCGCGCGGGACCTAGCCTTTGGAGCTTCGCGGCTGTAATTCATGGCCATGATCAACGTTTTGCGTTCGCCCGATTTCCAGCAGAGCCAGAGACTGCGCCTCAACACGCTAATCCGGTTGCGATGGCTTGCCATTGTCGGTCAGAGCCTGGCGGTGCTCGTCGTCGCCTATGGGCTGAAGTTTCCGCTGCCGGTCAGCCTCTGCTTTGCCCTGATCGCCTGTTCGGCCTGGATGAACCTGTTTCTCGCCTTTCGCTTTCCGGCGGCGCACCGGCTCACGCCGCTTGCGGCCTTCGGCATCCTCATCTTCGACAGCCTGCAGCTTGCCGGCCTGCTCTACATGACCGGCGGCCTCACCAATCCGTTCTCGCTGCTGATGACCGTGCCTGTCGTCATTTCGGCGACATCGCTGCCCCTGCGCCTGACTGCCATCCTCGGCGGGCTGGTCATGTCGGCGGCGACCTTTCTGGTCTTTGTCCATCTGCCGCTGCCCTGGCATGAGGATGCGCCGCTGGCCATGCCTTTTCTCTATGTCGCCGGCATGTGGATGGCGGTGCTGTCCTCGATCGCCTTCACCGCCATATATGCCTTCCGGGTGGCCGCCGAAGCCCGGCTTCTGGCCAATGCGCTCGCCGCAACAGAGCTGGTGCTGCAGCGCGAGCAGCACCTTTCGGCGCTCGACGGGCTGGCCGCCGCGGCCGCGCACGAGCTCGGCACGCCGCTCGCCACCATCGCGCTTGTCGCCAAGGAGATGGAAAAGGCGCTCGGCAAGGATCCGAAATACGGGGAAGACGTGACGCTGTTGCGTTCGCAGAGCGAGCGTTGCCGCGAGATTCTCAAGCGGCTGACCAGCCTGTCCTCGGAGGGTGAGGCGCATCTTTCGCGGCTGCCATTGACATCGCTGGTCGAGGAGGTCACCGCGCCGCACCGGGACTTCGGCATCTCGATCAAGCTTCGGCCCGGCGAACGCATCGGCCCCGAGCCGGTCGGGCAGCGCAATCCGGGCGTCATCTACGGCCTCGGCAACCTGGTCGAGAACGCGGTCGATTTCGCCCGCAAAAGCGTCACCGTGCGCTGGAGCTGGGACGAGGCCACCGTCACCTTCTCGATCGTCGATGACGGCCCCGGTTTTCCGGCCGAGATCATCGACCGCATCGGCGAGCCCTATATGTCGACGCGCCAGGGCAATGAAACCGGCGGTGGTCTGGGCCTCGGCCTGTTCATCGCCAAGACCCTGCTCGAACGCTCTGGTGCCGTGCTCGATTTCCGCAATTCGAGTGGCCTGGGCGAGGGCGCCATGGTCCAGATATCGTGGCCGCGTGGTGTGTTCCTCAATCCGGAAATCACTTCGGCCAGCATGTTCGACACTGCCTGAGAGCCTTGAAGGACCTCTAAAAATTGGACAAGGAGGCTCAGGAACTATATTTGCGTAAAATTAAGGCAGCAGGAATTTTGAGACTATGACAGGCGACGAGAATATTGGCGCAATGGTTGAAGGCGAGGACACCTCGCTGCTTGTCGTCGATGACGACAAGCCGTTCCTTACGCGTCTGGCCCGCGCTATGGAAGCCAGGGGCTTCGTGGTCGAGACGGCCGAGAGCGTCGAGGAGGCGGTTGCCAAGGCGCGCGCCAATCCACCCGCCTACGCCGTGGTCGACATGCGGCTCGGCGACGGCAACGGCCTCGACGTGGTCGCGGCCATCCGCGAAAAGCGCGAGGATTCCCGCACCATCATCCTGACCGGCTATGGCAACATCGCCACCGCGGTGACCGCGGTGAAGCTCGGTGCGGTCGATTATCTCTCCAAGCCCGCCGACGCCGATGATATCTTCGCCGCACTCACCCGCACCGCCGGCGAGCGCGCGGCGCCGCCGGAAAACCCGATGTCGGCCGACCGCGTCCGATGGGAGCATATCCAGCGCGTCTATGAGATGTGCGAGCGCAACGTCTCCGAGACAGCGCGCCGGCTCAACATGCACCGTCGCACCTTGCAGCGCATACTGGCAAAGCGCGCGCCGCGTTAAGGCCACCGTTTGCCATCTTGCCGATTGAAACCCGCCGAAACAGGCGGCATGACGGAGGCGACATGCAGGATCTGAAGCAGCGGCCGATTTCCGTCTTCCGCGAATTTCTCGATAGCGAAGCGGCCGGCGGCATCATCCTGATGGCGGCGGCGGCACTTGCGTTGATCGTCGCCAACTCGCCGCTCGCCGAAACCTATTTCTCCGTGCTCCACGCCTATCTCGGCCCGCTCAGCGTCTCGCACTGGGTCAATGACGGGCTGATGGCGGTGTTCTTCCTGCTCGTCGGGCTGGAGATCAAGCGCGAGATGCTGGACGGCCAGCTCTCCACCTGGCCTCGGCGCGTGCTGCCCGGCATCGCCGCCGCCGGCGGCATGCTGGTTCCGGCACTCGTCTATGTCGCCGTCAACCGCAACAATGCGGCCGCCCTGTCCGGCTGGGCGATCCCGACCGCCACCGACATAGCTTTTGCGCTCGGCGTGCTGTCGCTGCTCGGCAGCCGCGTGCCGGCTTCGCTGAAGGTGTTCCTCACAGCATTGGCCATCATCGACGACCTCGGTGCCGTCATCATCATCGCCATCTTCTACACCAGCGGCTTGTCGCTGGCTTATCTGGGTGCCGCCTTCGCAATCATTGCCGCGCTTGTCGTGCTCAACCGCATGCGGGTGATGACGCTTGTGCCCTATCTCGTTCTGGGCGTCGTCCTGTGGGTTCTGGTGCTGAAATCTGGCGTCCATGCAACGCTTGCCGGCGTGGCGCTGGCGCTGACCATCCCGCTTGAGCGCTCCGCCGGGATCGGTCACGATCTGGACCGTTCGCCGCTGCACCGGCTCGAGCACGGCCTGCACAAGATTGTGGCTTTCGTCGTCATCCCGATCTTCGGCTTTGCCAATGCCGGCGTTTCGCTCGCCGGCCTGAGCTTTGGCGCGCTGATCGAGCCGTTGACGCTGGGTGTCGCCGCCGGCCTGGTGGTCGGCAAGCTGGTCGGCGTGTTCGGCTCCTCGGCACTTGCCATCAGGCTCGGTCTTGCCGACCTACCCGCCAATGCCGGCTGGACGCACATGATCGGCATATCGCTGCTGTGCGGCATCGGCTTCACCATGAGCCTGTTCATCGGCCTACTCGCCTTCGCCGGCGACGTGGCGCTGCAGGACGCGGTCAAGGTCGGCATCCTCGCCGGCTCCTTCATCGCCGCCATCCTGGGCGCTGCCGTGCTGCTCATGGCGTCCGCTAGGGGTGGCGTGGAGGACGGCGAAGAGGAGAGCCGGCCATAGACTGAAGGACGCCGCTACTCGCTCTCACCCTCCAGCGCCGGCACCGACACGCCGGCAAGCTCCGCCGCCAGCAGCCGCGAAGCGCCGGCCCGCGCGATCCGCAGCATCAGCGCCTTGCGCGTTGCCGCTGCCATGCGGTGCTCGGGCGCATCGCGCAGGATCTCGGCGCCATAGCCGTCGGAAAGGATGAAGCCGCATTCGTGCGGGAAGATCTCCGAGGGTACGCCGGGATGGGTGGCGAAGAAGAAGCGGTCGGAATGCAGCCGGTAGTCGGGCCATTTGCGGTCGACCCTGAAATCCTCGATCGAGGATTTGATCTCGATGATCCAGATATCGCCCTGCCGGGTCAAAGCGACGAGGTCGGCACGGCGGCCGGTGGCCAGCGACAGTTCGGGCAAGACATGCGCGCCCATATCCATGAGCAGCCGCTGCACACCGCGCCGCACCAGCATGGCGCGTTCGGACTGGCGACCGTCGATGAGAGGGTTGATTGGGATGGGCGAGATGATCGGCATGCCAGGCACCATGCCAGATTCTGTTCACGGTTTGAACCTGTTTTATGCAGGCGATTGTATATTCGATATACCCGGATATACCCAAAAGAAGTCAGGCATTGATCCTTGAAAGATTGAGCTTGTGGTGCACACCATCGTTCTCATGGGGACGGGCGGCACAAAATTGAACAGCACTGATGGTGAACAACTGTGGGCCTTTGACCTTGATGCTCTGCGCAAGGCTTTCAGAAAGTCCGTTCAGGAGCATAAAGTCACCACGGCTGATTGGGCGGAGCACGCCAAGCAGTTCCTGGAAAAACAGAGAGATCGTCAGCGCAAATCGACTTGATATGCTGCGCCGGTCAATTTCCATTTGGTAACTTTAAGATAGCAGCGAAAAAGTCTTTGCGCGTCACCAACCAAAGTCAGATGCAACCGCTTTAGTTCCGCGAATGCCGAATGGCATAAGCAGGGAGACGTCACTTCGACACTTTCGTGAAGTGCGCACCCCATCTGCGGGTGATGCATCGCTTTATGTAAATTAGCTAAAGCGAATATAAGAGAAAAGTGATATTTTGGAAGCAGCCGGGGCACCCCCCAATACACCCCGCTCCGGTCAGGCCCGGTGGCGGTCCACCCAAAGGAAGGCTACCGGGCCGATCCCTGCAACCAACCGGTGACCCGCTCGTTGATCCCATGCCGGGTTGATCCCCCGGCACTCCAGGACCTGCCCGCTGCCGAGGGGCGGCGGGCCTTTTTTGCCGATTGATTGAAGCCCGCAGCGATAGCGAAGGCGCCGGCGGGCGCCGGGACCTTCGCGTTGCTGGTCTCGTCAGAAGTGGATCCAGAAGGATCTGCGGAAACATCTGCGGCGCCAATAGCCATTGCGCCAATAGCGACGGCAGACCCGCCTCCACCCGCGTCGGCGACGGCGGCGGTGCCATCTGCGGTGCCGCACCAACTCGACGCCATCCTGGACACCGGGACCATCCGGGTCGAGAATATCGTCGGACGGTTTGTCGAGCTCGTCGAGAATGCCGGGCCCCGTATTCGGGATGCCGGCCAAGGCGGTGGCAGGACGCGCGATTGCGACGACGGTCGCAGCCCCTGCCAGCCCAAGCATTCCAGTCAGAAACAATCGCCGATCCATGCCAACCTCCATCGTTGATCATTGCGACAAGGGAAGACATAGAGCGGCTGATTGACGCGCCCAGATGCCGAAGAAAATTGGGTCAATCGCTCTGCCGTGCCGGCGGCGGGCCTTTTTTGGCGATCTCTGACAATCCACGCGGCCAATGCGCCTGTTCCCGGGGATCATTCCTCCGACAAGCCGGCCGCCGTTGCGGCCGTTTCAATGCTCACCGGCACGCCCTGGCGCAGGGAGTTGCTGACCGTGTTGACGAGGTCGCGAGCAAAGGCTTGCCTTCGAGGTTCAGCGTCACGGTCACGGCGATCTTGTCGAGCGTTACGCCCATTTCCTCGGCGACGTAGCGAAGATCGTTGCAGAAGCAGCCGCCGATCGCCAGGGCAAGCAACTGGCCGCCATTGAAGCCCAGGCCCATGCCGCCGGCCTTGCCTTCGGGCCGGTCGACGATGATCGTGTGGCCGCCGGCCCAGCCCATGGCGGCTCGCGTGTCCTCCACATTGCGCAGTTCGACGGTCATCGAGACCATTGCGGATGTCCTCCCGGCAGGAGTCGACCAGGCTTCGGGCGTCGTCGACATACGGTCATTATGCAGGCGCAGAGGCGCCCTTGTCGCTGGGCAATGCCGCGCCCGCCATGTCATCAAGGATCGGACAATCCGGCCTTTCGTCGCCGTGACAGGCATGAATCAGTTTCTGCAGCGTCGAGCGCATCGACTGCAACTCGCGCACTTTCTCCTCGATCGCCGTGACATGGGCGGCGGCGATTTCGCGCACGTTTTGGCTGGCGCGGCTGCGATCCTGGTAAAGCGCCATCAGCTGGCGGCAATCGTCGATGGAAAAGCCGAGATTGCGCGCGCGGCGCAGGAAGGCCAGCCGATGGATGTCGTCTCCGGAATAATCGCGGTAGCCGTTGGCGGCGCGTGCCGGGGCGATCAGGCCGATCTCTTCATAGTAACGGATGGTCTTGGCCGACAGGCCGGAGCGGTGGGCGGCGTCACCGACATTCATGACGGTTCTCCTCGATTTCTAGGAACCCATGGAGCAGGCCCCTTGAATTTGCTTCACAATCCTGTGAGTCCTGTTGCCAAAATGCCATAGTGATACGCTTACCGGTACGTCAAGGCAGGCATATAGGCATCGCGCGCTTGGCAAGCAAAGCAAATGCCAGCATGAATGATGATGAGAGAGCGGCCGACTCGTGCCGCCGAGTTTGGGCGGGGCACCGGATCACCTGATGCGCATGAAGTCGTTTGCAATCATCGCCGCACTGGCGCTCTCCACTGCTATCGCCGGTTGCAGCACCATCGGCTCGCAGATCTTCTCCAACGACTACGGCGCGGTCACCGACGCCGGTTATCAGCTGCCGCGCATCCCGATCGAGAAAGTGCCGATGAAGTACCATCGGCAGGAAGTGAACTACGATAGCCCGGAAAAGCCGGGCACGATCATCGTCGATACGCAGAACAAGTTCCTTTATTTCATCGAGGGCGACGGAAGGGCCATTCGCTACGGCATCGGCGTCGGCCGCGAGGGCTTCGAGTGGCATGGCACCGCCCACATTGCGCTCAAGCGCGAATGGCCGACCTGGACGCCGCCGAGGCAGATGATCCAGCGCCAGCCGGAATTGGAAAAGTTTGCCGGCGGCATGGAGCCGGGCCTGAAGAACCCGCTCGGCGCGCGCGCCATGTACCTGTTCAACAAGGGCGGTGATTCAGGCTATCGCCTGCATGGCAGCCCCGAATGGAATTCGATCGGCAAGGCGATGTCGTCTGGCTGCATCCGGCTGATGAATCAGGATATCATCGACCTCTATGACCGCGCCTCGGTCGGCGCCAAGGTCATCGTTCTCTAGAGGCAGTTTTCGTACGCGGACCGTCTAGGCAACAACGGACGTCCCAAGCAGAAAACCGGGCAATTCGGCCCGGTTTTTTGTTGTTTGCGCGATGCGACGCCTGTTCGGCGGTCAGGACACCGCCGAGAACGCGGTGGGAACTAAAATTTGGTTGATGATTGTCTCGGTGATCTGGCCATCACGCTCGGAGTCTTCCCGCGCCTGCGTCCAGGCAGGGTCCTTCACGAACGCCGTCCAACGCTCTTCGCGTTCGGCCAGCGATTCCCATGCCAGCATGTAGGTCAGTTCGTTGTTCGAAGCTCCGATCAGCGTGGTAAAGAAACCCGCTTGGCGGATACCGTGCTTATCCCATAATTTGAGCGTGATCTTGTCGAAGCGATCAAGAAGCGCCGGCAAGCGTCCCGGCAAAGCCCGGTAAACCCGAAGTTCGTAGATCATTTTGGAGTTCCTTCTGACCGATGCGCCGGAAGAAATCGGACCAGATGGTCAGCAGGGTAGAATTATCAAAACGGGCGTCAGGAGACCTGCTCGACCTGCTGCACTTCCGGCACGAAATGGCGCAGAAGGTTCTGGATGCCGTGCTTCAGCGTCGCCGTCGATGACGGGCAGCCGGCGCAGGCACCCTTCATGTGCAGGAACACCGTGCCATTCTCGAAGCCGCGGAAGGTGATGTCGCCGCCATCCTGGGCGACCGCCGGGCGCACCCGCGTGTCGAGCAGCTCCTTGATGGTGATGACCAGCTCCTCGTCGGCCTTGTCGTAGAACTCACCGGTCTGGCTGGTCTCGGCGGCCGGGCCAGCCTTGGCCATGACGGGCGCGCCGGACATGAAATGCTCCATGATGGCGCCGAGGATCGCCGGCTTCAAATGCTGCCAGTCGGGGCCATCCTTGGTCACGGTGATGAAGTCATAGCCGAAGAAAACGCCGGTGACGCCAGGAATTTCGAACAGCCGGCCGGCCAGCGGCGAGGCGACGGCGGCGCTGTCGGCATCGCGGAAATCGGCGGTGCCTTCCACAAGCACTTCCTTGCCGGGCAGGAATTTCAGCGTCGCCGGGTTTGGCGTCGATTCGGTCTGGATGAACATGGCCGTCTCCGTGCCCGTTTGGGCATCTAGTTTGGAACAATTCTAAATAGGCTCAATTGGCTGGACATTCAAGCGAAACGCATCGCCGGAATGGCTGGCTGGCGGAATGTTTTTTACGCGCCCCTGGGACGTGCCCGAAGGTGTGTTGAGATTCAGGTCAGGCCGGCATCACCTGAAAATCAGCACACCTCAGGCCAGGCTGTCTATTTCCTCGTCCGAAAGGTTCTGCGGCACGACAGTCACCGGGATCGGGAAGGCGGCACCCTTGCCGGCCACGGCGCCGACCAGCGGTCCCGGGCCTTCCTTGCCCGCACCGGCGGCCAGCACCAGGATGGCGATGTCCTGGTCTTCCTCGATCAATTTGTGAATCTCTTCCGTCGGCTTGCCTTCGCGGACCACCATCTCGGGCTCGATGCCGAGCTTCTGGCGCACCTTGTTGGCATAGCTGTCGAGTGCGGCGCGCGCCGTGGCGTTGGCTTCCTCGCGCATGATCTTCTCGACACCCAGCCAATGCTGGAAGTCGTCCGGCACGATGACATAGAGCAGCACCAGCGTGCCGCTGGTGCTCTGCGCCCGTTTCGAGGCATAGGCGACGGCACGCTCGCATTCCGGCGTGTCGTCGATGATCGTCAGGAATTTCCTGCGATGGCCGGCTTCGCGGCTGAGGCGTTTGGAGACCATGTCTATCTACTCGGTGTCTTGCGGCGCAATCTGCCACTGCGGCGGACCGGCGGCAAGCCGCCGGCCTTGTGCCAGTGCACCCAATGTCGCGATCAGCCCTGCAGCAGGCCGATAATGTCGCGCACCGTCTTCATCGTCGCTTCGGCCAGCACGCCGGCGCGCTCGCCGCCGTCCTTAAGCACCGCGTCGACATAGGCGCGGTCATCCGAAATGCGGCGCATCTCGCTGGCGATCGGCGCCAGTTTTTCCACAGCAAGATCGGCCAAGGCCGGCTTGAACACGGAAAACTGCTGGCCGGCGAATTGCTTGAGCACATCCGCCTTCGACATCTCGGCGAGACCCGCATAGATGCCGACCAGGTTTTCTGCCTCGGGCCGGCCGGCCAGGCCATCCAGCTCGCTCGGCAACGCTTCCGGATCGGTCTTGGCCTTGCGGATCTTCTTCGAGATGTCATCGGCGTCGTCGGTCAGGTTGATGCGCGACAGATCAGACGGGTCCGATTTGGACATCTTCTTGGAGCCGTCGCGCAGCGACATGATGCGCGCCGCCGGCCCGCCGATGACCGGCTCGGTCAGCGGGAAATAGCCGTTCACGGTCTCTTCGCCGACCTGCATCTCGACGCCGACGCCGAGCGCTGCGATACGGTCGGAGAAGTCGTTGTTGAATTTCTGCGCGATGTCGCGGGTGAGCTCCAGATGCTGTTTCTGGTCCTCACCGACAGGGACGTGGGTGGCACGGTAGAGCAGGATGTCGGCAGCCATCAGCGAGGGATAGGCGAGCAGGCCGAGCGAGGCATTCTCGCGGTCCTTGCCGGCCTTGTCCTTGAACTGCGTCATGCGGTTCATCCAGCCGATGCGCGCCACGCAATTGAAGATCCAGGCAAGCTCCGCGTGCTGCATGACCCGTGACTGGTTGAAGACGATGTGCTTCTTCGGATCGATGCCCGAGGCCAGGAACGCAGCGGTGATAGACCGCGTCTGGTCGGCCAGGTCTTCATAGACGAGTTGGGCTGTCAGCGAATGCAGGTCGACGACGCAATAGATGCAATCGGAGGTGTCCTGCAGGGCAACGAATTTCTTGATGGCGCCGAGATAATTGCCGAGGTGCAGATTGCCGGTCGGCTGGACACCGGAAAAGACGAGTGGCTTGAAGGCGGTCATGATTGTCCTCATGGCTTGTGGAGGGCCGTATAAGCGTGATTCCGAAAAGTTGCAGACTTTTCGGAGCCAATCACGCGGCTGGAAACCGCGCGCGGCGAAAGTCTTGCGACGGGCGCGCTTATGGACGAAGACGGCGCTGCGATCAAGACGGCGCTGCGAGCGTGTCGTGCGCTACTCGTCAAGTTCGGTCTTTGCGATCGGTGGCGCCGACTTGCCAGATCCCCGCTTGACGTTGCGACGGATCATGCCGAAATCGGCGCCGCCGGTGGCAAACGCCGTGATGAAGTACAGCAGCGCCCCACCCGCAACCAGCGACAGCAGCGTCGTCGCCTTGACCACCAGCGGCGAGCCGGGCCCGAGCCTGACGGCGAACCAATGCTCGGCAAAATAGAGCGCTGCCCCCATCACGATAGCCGACAGCACCAGACGTGGAATGCGCTTCATCAGCGGCACGTCGCGGCCCCAGTGGCCGCGCCGGATCAGGACGCCGAGCAGCATCACCGCGTTGACCCAGCCGGCGACGGCTGAGGCCACCGCGATGCCGGGTGCGCCCATCCGTGGAAACAGCGTCAGCGCCGTGGTGACGTTCACCGCCACCGAGATGGCGGCAAAGATCATCGGAGTACGCGTGTCCTCTCGGGCGAAATAGCCCGGCGTGAATGCCTTGATCAGCACGAAGGCCGGGAGGCCGAGGCCGAAGATCGCCAGGATCGCCGCCACCGTTGGCGTCGAGCCGTTGGCGGCGAACGCGCCGCGCTCATAGACCAGCCGTACGATCGGCTCCGACATCACCCAGAGTGCGGCGGCTGCCGGCAGCGTCAGGAACAGTGTGAACTCGACCGAGCGGTTTTGCAGATTGGCCGCCTCGATCAGATTGCCCGACTTCAGCGCGCGCGACAGTTCGGGCAACAGTACGATGGCGACCGCGACACCGACCACGCCGAGCGGCAACTGGTAGATGCGGTCGGCATAGGCGAGCGAGGAGACCGCGCTGTTCTGCGCCGAGGCGATCGCCGTGCCGATCAGCTGGTTGATCTGTGTGATGCCGCCGGTGATGGCCGCCGGCAGCGCCAGGATCAGCAGCCGCTTGACCGCGGGCGTCATTTTGGGACGGCGAAAGCCGATCGAGATGCCGGCATGGCGCACTGCCACCCAGACGATCGCCAGCTGCACCAGTCCGGCGGCAAGCACGCCCCAGGACAGCCCGTAGCCGACTGTGAGGGCATCCGAGCCCTTGTACCAGGCATAGGCGAGCACGCCGATCAGGATGATGTTGAGGAACACCGGCGCCACGGCGGCGGCGAAATAGCGGCGCAGCGAATTCAGCATGCCCGCCATCATCGCGCCCAGCGACATGCAGATCAGATAAGGGAACATGATCGTCGCCAGCGTCACCGTGGTGTCGAACTTCCCCGGCGTGCCGGCAAAACCCGGCGCCACCAGATAGCGCACGATCAGCGGCATCGACAGTTCCATGATGATGGTCAGCGCCAGCAGCGCCGTGAACAGCACGCCGAACACTTCCTCGGAAAAGCGCTTGGCGCCTTCGGTGCCGTGGGTCTCGATCTCCTTGGCGAACAGCGGCACGAAGGCGGCGTTGAAGGCACCCTCGGCAAACAGCCGGCGAAAGGTGTTGGGAAACTGGAAGGCGGCGTTGAAGGCATCGGCGACCGGTCCGGTGCCGAGTGCGGCGGCCATCAGCATCTCGCGGCCGAAACCGAGCGCGCGGCTCATCAGCGTGCCGGAAGCGACCGTTGCGAATTTCTTGACGAGGCTCATGCTTTTGGGAACTGCCTGCGGAATTGGGACAAAGTGATGGTCGTTGTCACTCGGCCGCCGCCCTGGACTTGCCGCCGCGTTCGGGCACGATGCCTTCGAGCGTTGCCATCAGCCGATTGCGGATGGTGGCGATGCGGGCCGGGCTATCTATCTTCTGGCCAGTGAGATCGGTGACATAGAAAGTGTCGATGACCTTTTCGCCGAAGGTGGTGATGTGGGCCGATGCGATGTCAAGCGACAGGTCGGAAAGCGTTCCGGTGATCTCCGACAGCAGCCCAGGCCGGTCGAGGCCCTCGACCTCGATGACCGAAAAACGATTCGACAGCGTGTTGCGGATTTCGGCACGCGGCGGGATCTTGAACACCTTGGAGCCGCGCCGCGGCTTGGTGCGCTTCTCGATCATTTCCGGCAGCCAGCTCTTGCCCGACAGCACGTCCTCGATCAGCCGGCCGACACGCTCGGCACGCCGGCGCTCGTCCTCGTCGCGGTCGAATTCTCTGCTGATCAGGATCGTGTCGAGCGCACGGCCGTCCGACGTCGTGAAGATCTGCGCGTCGACAATGTTGCCGCCGGCCCCGGCGCACGCCCCGGCGATGACCGAGAGCAGGCGGGGGTGGTCCTGCGCCAGCACGGTGATTTCGGTCACCGCCTCGAACTGGTGGGTCTTGACCATGGTGGCAAGCTTGTTGCCTGACGCGTCAGCCTCACGAATGAATTCGGCATGGCGCAGCTGGTCTGCGAGATCGACGGTCAAAAGGTAATTCTCGTAGTGCTGGCCGACATAGCGCTTGCGGGCCTTGTCCGGCCAGTCGGCAAGCGCCTCGGCCAGACGCTCGCGCGCCGCCGCCGTGCGTTGCGCGCGCGACACTTCCGAAAACCCGCCGGTCAACAGCAATTCGGTCTCGTAGTAGAGCGTGCGCAGCAACTGGCCCTTCCAGCCGTTCCAGACACCCGGTCCGACGCCCCTGATGTCGCAGACGGTGAGGATCAAAAGCAGCTTCAGCCGCTCGACCGACTGCACGATCGCGGCGAAATCCTCGATGGTCTTGCGGTCGTTGAGATCGCGGGTCTGGGCTGTCATCGACATCACGAGATGGTTCTCGACCAGCCAGGCAACGGTCTCGGTATCGGCAGGCGACAGCCCCATATGCGGACAGATGCGGCGTGCGATCCTGGCCCCCGCCTCGGAATGATCCTCCGGCCTCCCCTTGGCGATGTCGTGCAGCAGTACGGCGACATAGAGCGCCTCGCGGCTCTTCTTCAGCCCCGGCATCAGCGTGTGCGACAGGGGATGGACCTTTTCGCCGTCGCCGCGTTCGATCTCGGCCAGCACGCCGATGCAGCGGATCAGATGCTCGTCCACCGTGTAGTGGTGGTACATCGAGAACTGCATCATGGCGACGATCTTGCCGAAATCCGGGATCAGCCTGCCGAGCAGCCCGGCCTCGTTCATGCGGCGCAGATTGAGTTCGGCATTGCGATCCGAGGTCAATATGTCGAGGAACAGCCGGTTGGCCTCCTCGTCGCGCCGCAGCGACTTGTTGACCAGGCCGAGCGAACGGGTCAGCAGCTTCAGCGCATCGGGGTGGAATTCCAGACCGTGCTTGTCGGCGAACCAGAACAGCCTGAGCAGATTGACCGGATCGCGCTCGAACACCTGGTCGTCGGCGATGTTGATGCGGTGGTTGTCGACAATGAAGTCCGACGTGCCGGCCAGCTTGCGCTTGCGCCGCGAGAAAGTCAGGAAGATGCGGTTGAAGCCCGGCACGTGCTTGGCCTGCTCCTCCTCGAGCGCGGCACAGAAGATGCGGGTCAGGTCGCCGACGTCCTTGGCAACGAGGAAGTAGTGCTTCATGAAGCGCTCGACCGCGGACAGGCCGGGGTGCGTGGTGTAGCCGAGCCGTTCGGCGATCTCGCGCTGGATGTCGAAATGCAGCCGCTCCTCGGCCTTGCCGGTGAGGAAATGCATGTGACAGCGTACCGCCCACAGGAAATCCTCGGCCTTCTGGAACTCGCGGTACTCGCCCTCGGTGAAGACGCCTTTATCGACCAGTTCCTCGCCGGTGCGCACCCGGTAGAAATATTTGCCGATCCAGAACAGCGTCTGCAGATCGCGCAGGCCACCCTTGCCGTCCTTGACGTTGGGCTCGACCAGATAGCGGCTTTCGCCGGCCTTGGCATGGCGGTCATCGCGTTCGGCAAGCTTGGCCTGGACATATTCGGGGCCGGTCGTGCGCACCACCTCATGGTCGAAGCGCAGCATCAGTTCATCATAGAGCTTTTCCTCGCCCCACAGGAAACGTGCTTCGAGGATCGAGGTGCGGATGGTGACATCGGTGCGCGACAGGCGCAGGCATTCGTCGATATTGCGTGTGGCGTGGCCGACCTTCAGCCCCAGGTCCCACAGCATGTAGAGCATGTATTCGACTGTCTGTTCGCCCCACGGCGTCTGCTTGTAAGGCAGCAGGAACAACAGGTCGATGTCGGACCCCGGCGCCAGCGTTCCACGGCCGTAGCCGCCGACAGCGACGACGGCCATGCGCTCCGCGGAGGACGGGTTCTTGACCCGGTAGACATGGGTGACGGCGAAATCGTAAAGCGCCCGGATGATCTCGTCCATGAGATGCGACAGCCGCGCCGCGCAGGCGCTGCCGCCGCCATCGTCCCTCAGCATGCGTTCGGCAATGGCGCGCCCGTCCGCCAGTCGTCCCTTGAGCAGCTGGAGCACACCATTGCGCGCAGCCTGCCCTGAGCCGTCGCCCGCCGTGGCCGCGGTCAGCGCGGTCATCTCGC
>NZ_RZQE01000009.1:0-45115 GCF_004022955.1 Mesorhizobium sp. M7A.F.Ca.US.002.01.1.1
GCTTTCAGTGCCTCCAGCCGCGTCAGCCGCTGCCCGGTCTTCACCGGTAAAAATCCGGCGAACATGAAGGCATCGGAGGGCAGGCCGGATGCGGTCAACGCCGCGAGCGGCGCCGATGGGCCGGGGATAGGCACGACGCGAATGCCGTGGTCGAGCGCCTCGCCGACCAGCCGGTAGCCGGGATCGGACACCAGCGGCGTGCCGGCATCGGAGATCAGCGCCACGCTCTGTCCGGCCTGCAGCGCCGCGATCAGCTTCGGCCCGGCCTCGCCTGCATTATGCTCATGATAGGCTGTGGTGCGGCGGCGGATGCCATAACGGTCGAGCAGCACGCGCGACACCCGTGTGTCTTCGCAAGCGACGATGTCGGCGGCGGCCAGCGTCTCCAGCGCGCGCAGCGTGATGTCGGCGAGATTGCCGATCGGCGTCGCCACCAGATAGAGCGCCGGCTCCAGCGGCCGGGCCGCGATCTCGGTCTGCCCGACCACATAGCTGCGCTTGCCCGTCTCTGCGGTCACTGACGACTTCTCCATTCAGCCCTGTTTGGCACGGCTGACGCGGGCTTGCAAAAGCTGATGCCGATGTAGGGAATTCGCCTTTCCTTTGCCACAGTGGGGAACCAAACCGGCGTTGGCAGATTAGCCCCCTGATTCCGGAGGAGGACAGGATGGACAGCCTCAAGATACAAGACGCTTTCGAACCCTACTATGCCGGCCGCAACCGCGTTGCCACCCCCAGGGACAAGCGCCCGTCTGCCAAGACCGAGCACAGCCTGACCGAAGAGCGCGTCGCCAGCACCTTGCCGACGAACGTCAGCCTTTCCGACAACAAACCCGACAGCACGACGGAGCACTGACCGGACGATGCCCAATCGCTTCGATATCTTCATCACCCGTCTTGAAACGAAGAACGCACGCCATGGCGCGCAACTACCCTCGATAGGCGACCAGCACAGCACCCGCCGCGATAAGGGCGACGCCAAGCCAGTTCGCTCCGGACAACCGCTCGCCGAGAAAGGCCGCGCCAAACACCGCCACAAGCACGACGCTTAGCTTGTCGATCGGCGCCACCTGCGCCGCATTGCCGATCTTCAGGGCGCGAAAATAGCAGAGCCATGAAGCGCCGGTCGCCAGACCGGACAGGGCGAGGAAAGCCCAGGTCTTTCCCGAGATCGTAGCCGGCGACTGGAATTGGCCGCTGGCGAGCAGGATGGCACCGAGCACGATCAGGATGATGATCGTGCGGATGAAGGTGGCGAAATCGGAATTGATGTTCTCGATGCCGACCTGGCGAAGATCGCCGTCAGGGCAGCGAATGCAGCCGAGAGCAGTGCCCAGAATTGCCAGGAGGATACGGTCAGGTTCATGCGGGTGGCCTTCGCGGATGGCGTCTTAACCGAGATACCGCGAAATGCGTGCCTTCAGAAGGCCAATCAACTCCAGATCCATGAATTCATAATTGTCAGGTATGTCGAGGCAGATCACACGCGCCTTCTTCAGGCTGGCCCTGAATTTCTTCTGCAGCTTGGTGCGGTGCGCCTTTTCCATGACGAAGATGATGTCGGCCCAAGCGACCAGCTCATGCGTCAGCGGCGTGTCGGCATCGTGGTTGGTTCCGGCCGAGGCCACCTCGATATCACGGCGCGTTGAAAACACCTGTTCGGCGGTCGGGCTGCGCAAGCGGTTCTGGCTGCAGACGAAAAGGACGTTCTTCAAGGGTTAGCGCGCCAGATCGGCGACCACCGCGTCGAGCACGATCATGCCGGCGGCCGTGGCGCGCAGGCGCGCATTGCCGATCGGCGCCACCAGCCCTTCGCCCTGCAGCATCGACAGCCGCGCGCTCGACAGGCCGCGCCCGGAGAACGCCTCGTAGCGGGAGAGATCGATGCCTTCGGCCAGCCGCAGGCCCATCAGCAGGAATTCGTCGGCCTCTTCCGAGCGCGTCAGGATCTCGCCGCCGGTGACGCCATGGCCCTTGGCCTCGACCAGATTGGCCCAGGTTTCCGGCATCCGCTCGGCGATTGTCACCGTGCGGCGGCCGTTCTCGACGAAGCGGCCATGCGCGCCCGGCCCGACGCCGACATATTCGCCATAGCGCCAATAGGTCAGGTTGTGCCGGCTCTCGGCGCCCGGCCTGGCGTGGTTGGAAATCTCGTAGGCCGGCAGGCCGTGCGCCGTGGTGATCTCCTGCGTCAGCGCATAGAGGTCGGCGGCATGGTCGTTGTCGGGGATGACGAATTTCTTTGCCGCATGCAGCGCGTGGAAGGGCGTGCCTTCCTCGATGGTCAGCTGGTAGAGCGACAGATGGTCGGCGGCATGGCCGATCGCCTGTTCCAGCTCCGATGCCCAAGCCTCCGGCGTCTGGCCGGGGCGGGCGTAGATCAGGTCGAAGGACAGCCTTGGGAATATTTCCCGCGCGAAGCCGATGGCGTGCAGGGCCTGTTCGACATTGTGCAAACGGCCGAGGAAGCGCAAATCCTTGTTGTTCAGCGCCTGCACGCCGAGCGACACGCGATTGACGCCGGCTGCCCGGTAGCCGCGAAAGCGCTCGGCCTCGACCGAGGACGGATTGGCCTCCAGCGTCACCTCGATGCCGGCAGGCACCGTCCAGTTCTTCGCCACGGCGTCCAGAACCCTGGCCACGGTTTCCGGCTTCATCAGCGAGGGCGTGCCGCCGCCTAGAAAAACGCTGGTCACCTCGCGCGGCCCGGTGCGCTCGCGCATCGTCGCCAGTTCGGCCTCGAAGGCGGCGGCAAAGCGCTCCTGGTCGACCGGCTGGTGGCGAACATGGCTGTTGAAGTCGCAATAGGGGCATTTGGCCGCGCAGAACGGCCAGTGGACATAGACGCCGAAGCCGGGCGCCCGGTCGAGCAGCATGCTCATGCCGAGCCCAATCGAGCTTGGGCGAATTTCTGGAAGGCGCGGGCGCGGTGCGACAGCGCCGTGGCCTGGCCGGGCTTCCAGCCATGCTTTTCCTCGGCGCTCATTTCGCCGAAGGTTTTTTCGAAGCCATCGGGCAGGAACACAGGATCGTAGCCGAAGCCGAGCTCGCCGCGCGGTGGCCAGACCAGCGTGCCCTCGGCCTCGCCGCGATAATATTCCGCCTCGCCGTCGGGAAACGCCAGGCAGATGACGGCGACAAAGCGTCCCTTGCGCTGCTCCGGCAAGGCGGCGCCGACCTCCTGCAGCGCCACTTCGGTGCGTTGCATGGCCATGCCGAAGTCACGCGAACCGTCCGGGGTTTCGGCCCAGTTGGCGGTGTAGACGCCGGGCGCGCCGTCAAGCGCGTCGACGCACAGGCCGGAATCGTCCGACAGCGCCGGCAGGCCGGTCGCCTTGGCGGCGGCGAGCGCCTTGATGTAGGCGTTCTCCTCGAAGGTGGTGCCGGTCTCGTCCGGCTCCGGCAGGCCATACTCCCTGGCCGACTTCGCTTCGAAGCCGAACGGTCCCATCAGGTCGGCGAATTCGCGCAGCTTGCCCTCATTATGGCTGGCGACGACGATCTTCTTGCCATCGAGAGAATGCATCAAAGGCCCCAGATTCTTGGCTCGGCAAATTCGATCGAATTGCCCGAGGGGTCGCGTATATAGATCGAACGGCCGCCCTGCGGCCACTCGAATTCGCTCTCGATGGCGATCTTCTTTGCCTCCAGATGGGTTTTCCAGCCGGCGATTTCATCGGCGGTCGCCGTAAAGCAGAGATGACCTTGGCCGACCGCGCCGTGCGGTGGCACCGGCAGCCTCGCGTCAGGCGCCGGCGGGATTTTGGTTGCCTCGGCGTTGAAGACGAGCAGCACGCCGGGGCCGCAGCGGAAGAAGAGGTGGCGGCCGTCGACCTTGCCGAGGAGATTGAGGCCGAGGATGTCGGTGTAGAAGGTTTCGGCGGCGGGCAGGTCTGTGACGTAGAGGGCCGATTCCAGGATCGCGGAGGGTGTCACGAGGCGCCCCCCTCTGGCCTGCCGGCCATCTCCCCCTCAGGTGGGGAGATTGGCAGCTTCTGCATTGTCGCGCACCCTACAACGCCGGAGATTGGCGAAGCCCTAGACGACATCCGATCTCCCCACTTGAGGGGGAGATGGCCGGCAGGCCAGAGGGGGGCGCTCAGGCTCGACATCTAAAAACTAAGCCACCGCCATCTGCTGCAAACTCACCAGGCGCTGGATGCCTTTCTTGGCCAGGCCCATCAAGTCCGCGAACTGCTCCTCGGAGAAAGGCTCGCCCTCGGCGGTGCCCTGGATCTCGACGATGCCACCCTTGCCGGTCATGACGAAATTGGCGTCGGTGCCGGCTGCGGAATCCTCGATATAGTCGAGGTCGATGACCGGCTGGCCGTCATGGATGCCGCAGGAGATCGCCGCGACATGGTCCTTCAGCACCTTGGCGACGCTGGCCATCTGGCGGGCTTCCATCCAGCGCAGGCAGTCATACAGCGCCACCCAGCCGCCGGTGATCGAGGCGGTGCGGGTGCCGCCATCGGCCTGGATGACGTCGCAGTCGACGGTGATCTGCTGTTCGCCCAGCGCCTGCAAATCGACCACGGCGCGCAAGGAGCGGCCGATCAGCCGCTGGATTTCCAGCGTGCGGCCGCCCTGCTTGCCGGCCGAAGCCTCACGGCGCATGCGCTCGCCGGTCGAGCGCGGCAGCATGCCGTATTCCGCCGTCACCCAGCCCTTGCCGGAGTTGCGCATCCAACCCGGCACTTTTTCCTCGAGGCTGGCCGTGCACAGGACATGCGTGTCGCCGAACTTCACCAGGCATGAGCCTTCGGCATGCTTGGAGACGCCACGCTCGAAGGAGATGGCACGCATTTCGTCGAATTGGCGTTTGGAAGGGCGCATTCAGGGCTGCTTTCTTGTCATTTTTCGGAATCTTGGCCGGCTTGTAACCGCATGGGACGCGTGGCGCAAAGGAAAATGGGCTGACGATCGGACACAGACACCGGGTTGCGCGGGTGCGGTGTAAGTCTATATCCTTGGGCCGGAGGTTTTTGGCCGTATGACCAAGGCAGTCGATCCGAGTTCGCAGTCGCCCGCGCTTCAGTCGCCAGTATTCCAGGCGCTCGACATGCGTTCCCGCGACATCTTCCGGCGCATCGTCGATTCCTATCTCAGGGACGGTGAACCGGTGGGATCGCGCAGCCTGTCGCGTATCCTGCCGTCCTCGCTGTCGCCGGCGACCATCCGCAACGTGATGAGCGACCTCGAGCATCTCGGCCTGATCTACGCGCCGCACATTTCGGCCGGCCGGCTGCCAACGCAGGCCGGCCTGCGTTTCTTCGTCGATGCCTTCATGGAGCTTGGCGACCTTTCCGACGAGGAGCGCCGCGCCATCGAGGCACAGGTGCGGGCGTCCGGCTCCGGTGCGACGCTGGAGCACATGCTGACCGAGGCCAGCCAGATGCTGTCGGGCATGTCGCGCGGCGCCGGCCTGGTGCTGGCCGCCAAGAACGAGGTGGCGCTGAAGCACATCGAATTCATCCAGCTTGAGCCGACGAAGGCGCTGGCGGTGCTGGTGTCGCAGAATGGCGACGTCGAAAACCGCGTCGTCGACCTGCCCGCCGGCATCACCGTCTCGCAACTGCACGAGGCCTCGAATTTCCTCAACGCCCATATACGCGGTCGCACGCTTGCCGAGGCGCGGATCGAGATCGCTCGCATCAAGGAAGAAACCAGGGCCGCGCTCGACACGCTGTCGCAGGACCTGGTGGAGAAGGGGCTGGCGGTGTGGGCCGGCGCCGACAGCGGCCTGCCGGCACGGCTCATCGTGCGCGGGCGTGCCAATCTGCTTGAAAACGTTACCGCCCAGGCCGACATCGAGCTGCTGCGCCATCTGTTCGAGGACATGGAGACGCAGGACGGGCTTATCCAGCTGCTTGACCTCGCCGAGCAGGGCTCGGGTGTGCGCATCTTCATCGGCTCGGAAAACAAGCTGTTTTCGCTGTCGGGCTCGTCGCTGGTCGTCGCCCCCTATCGCGACAAGGATGCCCGCGTCGTCGGCGCGCTCGGCGTCATCGGCCCGACCCGGCTGAATTACGCGCGCATCGTCCCAATGGTCGACTATACGGCGCAGCTGATTTCACGCATGCTGCGCTGAGCTGATCCAACCGAGGAGACGACGATGGCGCTCGAAGAATTCAAGGCCCGGATCAGCCTGCTGCTGGAGGAGATGGTCAACCAGCCGGAAGACCAGCACGAGATCCAGGAGCAGCTGCGCGAAAAGCTACGGGAAATGCGCGCCATGGGCCTGCCGCTGCCGGCCGACCTCGTCGAGTTGGAAAAACGCCTCGACGACGATTTCTACGCCGCCGGGACCTGAACCGGAAAACCGCAAGCTTCCTTCACCTCATCGTGTGCCGTGGAACGATCGACGAAACCGGTCGTTCCTGTTTTCACGCCCGAACACTGGAGGACCGAATGATGCGTTTTGCCGGCCCCGCACTTTCCGCCGCACTGTTTCTCTCGACCGCTTCATTCGCCCAGCAGGCGGACGAACCGGTGCTGAAAGGCGCGGCTGCCTTCGGCGACTGGCGAGCGGACAAGCCGGGCACCCGCCGCCTGATCAGACCGGATGATCTGCCCAAGCCCAATGCCACCCGGTCGACCTCGAACAGCGCCGGCATCGCGGACATGCCGGCAGACGCGAAGCTGCAACTGCCGCCGGGTTTCTCGGCCGAGCTGGTTGCATCGGGCATCGACAATCCACGCGTCGTACGCGTCGCACCGAATGGCGACCTGTTCGTCGCCGACAGCAAAGCCAACCAGGTCCGCATCTATCGCCTCGCCGAAGGCAGTGCGAAGCCGGCGCAGGACGGCATCTTTGCCGGCAATCTCAACCGGCCCTATGGCATTGCCTTCTATCCGCCGGGCGCTGACCCGCAATGGGTCTATGTCGCCAACAGCGACAGCATCGTGCGCTTTGCCTACCGCAATGGCGACCTGAAGGCCTCCGGCGACCCGGAAACCATCGTCGGCAACACCCCCGCCAGTCATCACTGGACCCGCGATATCGCCTTCTCGCCGGACGGCAAGACGCTTTACCTTTCGGTCGGCTCGGGATCGAATGTCGCCGAGGACATGGGCCGGGAGCCGAAAGGCGGACTCGATGCCTGGGCGAAATCGCAGCCGCTGGGTGCAGCCTGGGGTTCTGAAGACGGCCGCGCCGACGTGCTGGCCTTCGATCCCGATGGCAAGAACGGCCGCATCTTTGCCGCCGGCCTGCGCAACTGCTCGGGTATGACTGTGCAGCCGGCGACCGGCGCGCTGTGGTGCGTCGTCAACGAACGCGATGCGCTTGGCGACAATGTGCCGCCCGAATACGCGACCGTGGTCAAGGAGGGTGCCTTCTATGGCTGGCCCTGGTACTATATCGGCAACAATGAGGATCCGCGCCACAAGGGTGAGCGCCCCGATCTTGCCGGCAAAACGACCGTTCCCGATGTGCTGATGCAGGCGCATTCGGCGCCGCTCACCATCGCCTTTTACGAGGGGAAGAGCTTTCCAGCTGAATACAAGGGCGATGCGTTCGTCGCTCTGCATGGTTCATGGAACCGCGGCAACAGGACCGGCTACAAGGTGGTGCGGTTGCTGTTCAAGGACGGCAAGCCGACCGGCGCGTATGAGGATTTCATCACCGGCTTCGTTGTTTCCAACGGTGAGGTCTGGGGCCGGCCGGTCGGCGTGGCGATTGCGAGCGACGGTGCGCTGATCGTCAGCGAGGACGGCAACGGCACCATCTGGCGTGTCACCCATGGCGACGGTCCGTCCTGATCTGCTCAGGTAACGCAGGCCCCCTCACCCGGATTGCCAACCGAATTGCGAAGAGCAATTCGGGACAATCCGACCTCTCCCCGAGGGGAGAGGAGTCAGCAGACGCTGGCGCCCGTCTCTTCTCCCCTCGGGGAGAAGGTGGCCGCGAAGCGGCCGGATGAGGGGGCTTCGTAAGGCGAGCCCTCGATATCTGGTGCAATAGAATCCGGCCCCAGGAAATTCAATCTTGGCCTGTCCCATGCAATAAAACGCTCTGATCCGAGACCAGTGCCATGACCCTTACCGGATTCCTCGCCTATAGTGCGGCCCTCGGCATCGCCGCCGCGATTCCTGGTCCCGGCATCACCGCGCTGGTCGCCCGTGCGCTCGGCTCAGGCTTCCGATCGTCGCTGGCGATGTCGTTTGGCCTGATGGTTGGCGACATCACCTATCTGACCGCCGTGGTGCTTGGCCTCGCCTTCGTCGCACAATCCTTCGGCATGGTTTTCCTGGCCATCAAATGGCTCGGCGTCGCCTATCTCGCCTTTCTCGGCTGGCGCTTCTGGAACAGCGGCATCACGCCCGAGACCGTCGAGGCCGGAAAAGGCAAGGGCGGCTTGCTGTCGAGCTTTGCCGCCGGCCTGACCGTTACCCTCGGCAATCCGAAGACGATGATCTTCTATCTCGCGATCACGCCGACCATCGTCGACCTGAAAACCATCACGCTGGCGGATTACGGCATCCTCGTCGCGCTGACCGTTGTCGTGCTGTTGGTGGTGCTGGTGCCGTATCTGGCGCTGGCGGCCAAGGCGCGCTGGTTTCTGAAATCGCCCCGCGCGCTCAAGGCGCTGAACCGCACGGCGGCCGGCTTCATGGTCGGTGCTGCTGCAGCGATTGCCGCTCGGCAATAGAGAGCTTTCGGCCAAAGCATTTCGCAAACAGGCCTTTGCGAGAAATGCTTTTCCGGGACGGCACGGTTTTAGAGACAGGTCCCACTCGGATATTTTCAGCCGACAGTCTATCTTGCGCGACCGAAGGCCCTATCTTGCCGGCTGCAATTCCACTGCCTGAAATCCTTACTCGCCTGAAGTTCTGGGAGCGAAACAAATGAACAAGTCCGCCACATCAGCCCGCGTGCCCGGCCGCGGCCGCGTCTACAATTCCATCACCGATACGATCGGCGACACGCCCCTGGTGCGGCTCGACAAGTTCGCCAGGGAAAAGGGCATCGTCGCCAATCTCATCGCCAAGCTCGAATTCTTCAATCCGATCGCCTCGGTCAAGGACCGCATTGGCGTGGCGATGATCGAGGCGCTTGAGGCATCAGGCAAGATTTCTCCCGGCAAGACAACGCTGATCGAACCGACGTCGGGCAACACCGGCATCGCGCTTGCCTTCGCCGCCGCGGCCAAGGGCTACAAGCTGATCCTGACGATGCCCGAAACAATGTCGGTCGAGCGCCGGAAAATGCTGGCGCTGCTCGGCGCCGAGCTGGTGCTGACCGAGGGTCCGAAAGGCATGAAAGGCGCCATCGCCAAGGCCGACGAACTGGCAGCGACGATCCCCAATGCGATCATCCCGCAGCAGTTCGAGAACCCGGCCAATCCGGAAATCCACCGCACGACGACGGCCGAGGAAATCTGGAACGATACGCATGGCGAGGTCGATATCTTCGTCGCCGGCATCGGCACCGGCGGCACCATCACCGGCGTCGGCCAGGTGCTGAAGAAGCGCAAGCCCTCCGTGCATGTCGTCGCTGTCGAGCCCGACTCCTCGCCGGTTCTGTCGGGCGGCCAGCCCGGCCCGCACAAGATCCAGGGCATCGGCGCCGGTTTTGCGCCCAAGATCCTCGACACGACGATCTATGACGAGATCGTCAAGGTGTCGAACGAGGATTCGGTGGCCAATGCCCGCCTCGTCGCCCGCCTCGAAGGCGTGCCGGTCGGCATCTCTTCGGGCGCCGCCCTGCAGGCGGCCATCGTCGTCGGCTCGCGGCCGGAGAACAAGGGCAAAAATCTTGTGGTGGTCATCCCGTCCTTCGCCGAGCGCTATCTGTCGACAATCCTGTTCGAGGGGCTGGGATCGTAGTCCGACGCTCCTTCGCGTCCAAGCTGGCCCGCTGAAAACACGCGCGTGGCCGCCATCGGCGGCTTGAGCGCGGCACCGCTTCCGGTTCATATCGCCCCGGCCTGCTTTGCGCGGCCGGGGGAGAATTTCATGTACAAGCTTTATACCCGTCCTGGCAGCGGCGGCTTCGTCGTCGAGGCAGCGCTGGCGTTGGCGAATGCACAGTTCGAGCAGATCGACGTGCCGAAGACCGACCGGCCCGACCCCGCCTTCCTCGACATCAGTCCGTTGAACCAGGTGCCGGTGCTGACCTTGCCGGACGGAAGCTCGATGACGGAATCGGCGGCGATCTGCATCCTGCTTGCCGAGCGTCATCCCGATGCCAATTTGGCGCCGGCAGCAGACGCGCCTGCCCGCGCCGATTTCCTGCGCTGGATGGCCTTCATGTCGTCGGTGCTCTATCCGGCGGTGCTGCGTTTCTACTACGCATACCGCTACACTGCCGATCCCGAAGGCACCAAGGCGGTCAAGCAGGCAGCCGTGGCCGAGATGGACCGTGGCTTTGCCGTTCTGGATGCCGCGCTCGAAGGCCGTGACTGGCTGGTCGGCGACCGGATGTCGCTGGCCGACATCTATCTGGTCATGCTGGTGGCCTGGCATCCCGACATCGACAGCGCGTGGACGGCATGGCCGAACATTGAACGCCTGTGGGCGCGGCTGCGCGACCATCCGCTGATGAAGACGCTCAACACCTCGCACGAGATGTGGCCGGGCTGAAGCTCAATTTCTGAGCACTGCCCGCTTTTCCTGCAGGAAGCGGCGCACCGCCGGGTCGCGCTCGAGGCCGATCGCCCGGTCATAGGCTTCGCAGGCTTGCGGTACCTGACCAAGCCTGGCCAGGAGACCGGCGCGTGCGGCCCAATAGGGCTGATAGTCATCAAGCCGTTTGTCGTCGCCCAGCACGTAGAGGGCCGCCAATCCCGCCACTGCGCCCTCGGCCTCGGCGATCGCCACCGCGCGGTTTATCGCCACCACCGGCGATCCTGCGATCGAAAGCAACGCATCGTAGAGCTCGCGGATCGCCGCCCAGTCGGTGCGGCCGGTCAGCCGTCGTGCCGCATGCGCGGACTGCACGGCCGCCTCAAGCTGGTAGCGGCCGATGATGCCCTTGGCCGCGGCGTTGGAAAGCAGCGCCTCCGCCTCATCGATCAGGGCGCGGTCCCATAGAAGGCAATCCTGTTCCGCCAGCGGCACGAAGTCGCCGGCGGCGCTGCGCCGTGCGGCGCGGCGCGACTCAGCAAACAGCATCAGCGACAGGAGGCCCAGCGCCTCCGGCTCCTCCGGCAACAGCGAAGCCACCAGCCGGCCGAGCCAAATGCCTTCGGTCGCCAGATTGCGCCCTCGCGTCTCGGTGCCCGCCGGGTCGGACCAGCCTTCGGCGAAGGCGGCGTAGATCGCTTCCAGCACCGCATCCAGCCGTTCGCCGAGTTCGGCCTGCTCCGGCACGCGGAACGGAATACCGGTTTCACGGATGCGGGACTTGGCTCGCACCAGGCGCTGGCCCATCGTTGCCGGCGAGACCAGGAAGGCGGAAGCGATCGTCGCGGCGTCGAACCCCAGCACCGTCTGCAGGATGAGCGGCGAACGCACGCTCGATTCGATCGCCGGATGGGCGCAGGCGAACATCAGCCGCAGCCGCTCGTCGGGCAGGTCTTCGTCGGTCATGCGCGCCTCCGCTTCCTCGGCAATCAGCTTGAGATGCTCGCGGCCGGCCTCGCTGGTCAGCCGGCGCCGCACCGCATCGACGCGGCGCCGCCTTGCCACCGCCAGCAGCCAGGCTTCCGGTTTCTTGGGTACGCCGGTTCTTGGCCAGCGTTCGAGGGCGGCGGCAAAGGCATCGGCCAGCGCGTCCTCGGCTGCGGCCACGTCGCGCGTGCGGGCCGCGAGCCAGGCGACAAGCTTGCCGTAGCTTTGCCGGGCGGCGGTTTCCGCTGCCGCCCGCGCGATCTCCAGGCCACTTTCCATCACATGGTCTGTTCCCAGATCGGCCGCAGCTCGACCGTGCCGGCGCTGGCCGCGGGGCAGCGCGCCGCCCAGGCGATAGCGGCATCGGCATCCTCGGCCTCGATCATGTAGAAGCCCGCAAGCTGCTCCTTGGTGTCGGCATAGGGGCCATCGAGCACGTTGGTCTTGCCATTGACCATCCGCACCGAAGTGGCGGCCTGGGTCGGCTTCAGCCGGTCGCCGGCCAGCCAGGCGCCGGATTTCTTCAACGCATCGGTATACGCGCCATAGGCAGCGCTGATCTCGTAGGTCTTATCGGTCGGCGCGGCCGCCATCGCGGCTTCATTGACGTAGATCAAAAGCATGTATCGCATGGTCTTCTCCCGTTGTTTCGAAGGCTGCTTCGTTTGCGAGCCGGACGTATGTCGCGCGGCCCTGGCCGATTTCGACAGGCATTGGAAAAATCTTTCGGCTCCGAAGACATTTCACGCAAGCGGCCATCTGTGCATCCGCACTCAACCATTCGTCTAACGCATGGGATTGCGGGTTGGCATTTCCATCTCGCTGTCTAAACTCGCTTCTGTTCGCGTCAGGGAGGTGATGCGGCTGCTATTTCAGGGAGGAAATCAGATGTTCCATTTCAGGACGAAACTTGTTGCGGCCGGCGCCGTGGCGCTGTCGCTTGGCCTAGGCGCTGTTTCCGCCAAGGCGCAGGAATTCATCAATGTGCTCACCGGCGGCACATCTGGCGTCTATTATCCGCTCGGCGTGGCACTGTCGGAAATCTACGGCAAGGGCATCGAAGGCGCCCGCACCCAGGTGCAGGCAACAAAGGCTTCGGTCGAAAACCTCAATCTGTTGCAGCAGGGCAAGGGCGAGATCGCGTTTGCGCTGGGCGATTCCGTCAAGCTGGCCGCCGAAGGCAATGCCGAGGCCGGTTTCCCCGGCAAGCTCGATAAGTTGCGCGGCATCGCAGCCATCTATCCCAACTACATCCAGATCGTCGCCAGCCGGGAGTCCGGCATCAAGACGCTGGCCGACCTCAAGGGCAAGAGCCTGTCGGTCGGCGCGCCGGCCTCCGGCACCGAGCTCAATGCCCGCGCCATCTTCGCCGCCGCCGGGTTGAAGTATGAGGATCTCGGCCGGGTCGAGTATCTGCCCTTCGCCGAATCGGTCGAGCTGATCAAGAACCGGCAGCTCGACGCCACGCTGCAATCGGCCGGGCTCGGCGTCGCCTCGATCCGCGACCTCGCCACCTCCGTGCCGATCAATGTCGTGGCGGTGCCGGCCGAGGACGTCGCCAAGATCGGCGCGCCCTATCTGTCGGTGGTCATTCCCAAGGGCACTTATGAAGGCCAGAGCGAGGATGTCGCCACCGCCGCCGTCGGCAATTTCCTCATCACCCGCGCCGATGTCTCCGACGAGACCGCCTACCAGATGACCAAGCTGATGTTCGACCATCTCGACCAACTGGCTGCGGCACATGCCGCCGCCAAGGCGATCGACCCGGCCAAGGCGCTCGACGGCATGCCGGTGCCGCTGCACCCCGGTGCCGAGCGGTACTACAAGGAGAAGGGCTTGTTGAAGTAGGGCGGGTCCGTCGGATGACCGAAGCAACGTCTGGAACGTCAACCGACGGCAAATCCGCCACCTTCCATCTGCCTGCCGTCGAAGAACAGGTCGAAGGGCTGCCGCCGGGCTTCGGCGACGGCCTTGCGGGCAAGGCCGCCTTTCTCATCGCCGTCGCCTTTTCCGTGTTCCAGATCTATGTCGCCGCCTATGGCAGCATTCCGAGCCAAGTGGTGCGGGCCATGCATGTCGGCTTCCTGCTGCTGCTCGGCTTTGGCCTGATCGCCAATCTACGCGCCAAGAGCATGCCGGCGAAAGCCGCGTTCTGGACGCTCGGGGCGCTCGGCTTCGGCACCGGCCTCTACAATTGGGTGTTCTACACCGATCTGATCCGCCGCTCCGGCTTCCTGACCACGCCGGACCTCATCTTCGGCGCGGTGCTGGTGGTGCTGGTCTTCGAGGCAGCGCGGCGGCTGATGGGGCTGCCGCTGGCGGTCATCGCTTTCATCTTTCTCGCCTACTGCTTTTTCGGCAACCATTTGCCGCCGCCGCTCATCCATCGCGGCTATGATTTCGCCCAGCTCGTCGACACCTTCGCCTACGGCACCGAAGGCATCTACGGCACGCCGATCTATGTCTCGGCCGCCTACATCTTCATCTTCGTCGTCTTTGCCGCCTTTCTAGAACGCGCCGGCATGATCGCGCTGTTCAACGATTTCGCGCTTGGCCTGGTCGGCTCGTGGCGCGGCGGCCCGGCGCAGGTCTGCGTCCTGTCCTCGGCGCTGATGGGCACCATTTCCGGCTCGGGCGTCGCCAATGTGGTGGCCAGCGGCCAGTTCACCATCCCGCTGATGAAGCGCTTCGGCTTCCGCTCGGCTTTTGCCGGCGCCGTCGAGGCGACCTCCTCGATGGGCGGCCAGATCATGCCGCCGGTAATGGGTGCGGTCGCCTTCATCATGGCCGAGACGCTGAACGTGCCTTATGCCGAAGTGGTCAAGGCGGCGATCATCCCGGCGCTGCTCTATTTCGGCGCCTGCTTCTGGCAGGTGCATCTGGAAGCCGGCAAGGCGGGCCTGCACGGCATGGCCAAGGCCGAGCTGCCCAATCCGTGGGACGCGGTGCGGCAACACTGGCCGCTGGTGCTGCCGCTGGCCGCGCTCATCTACCTGCTGTTTGCCGGCTATACGCCGATCTTCGCCGGCACGATGGGCCTGGCGCTGACCATCGTGCTCATCCTCGGCACGCCGTTGGCGGCAGCGATCGGGCCGCTGGCCTTCCGCATCGTCTTCTGGATCGCGCTCGGGCTTGCCGCCGCTTCGTTCATGAAGTTCGGCGTCAACCTCCTCGGCCTGGTGATCGCCGCACTGGTCGTCGCCTGCTTCACGTTCAAGGGCGGCCGCGAGACGTTGCAAATCTGTGTCGACTCGCTCGCCGAAGGCGCCAAGAACGCGCTGCCGGTCGGCATTGCCTGCGCCATTGTCGGCATCGTCATCGGCACGCTGACGCTGACCGGCATCGCTTCGACCTTCATCGGCTGGATCATCTCGATCGGCGAGGACAATTTGTTCCTGTCGCTGGTGCTGACCATGGTCACCTGCCTGGTGCTGGGCATGGGCATTCCCACCATTCCCAACTACATCATCACCTCGTCGCTGGCCGGGCCGGCGCTGCTCGAGCTTGGCGTGCCGCTGCTGGTCAGCCACATGTTCGTGTTCTATTTCGGCATCATGGCCGATTTGACGCCCCCGGTGGCGCTGGCGGCGTTCGCCGCCGCACCGATGGCCAGGGAAAGCGGCCTGAAAATCGGCATCCAGGCGACCAAGCTGGCCATTGCCGGCTTCGTCGTGCCGTTCATGGCGGTCTACACGCCGGCGCTGATGCTGCAGGACGCAGGTCCGATCGCCGCCCAGTTCGGCTATCCCGTCGAGGTCGGCTACATCGTCGCCAAGGCGTGCATGGGCATCGTGCTGTGGGGTGCCGCCGCCGTCGGTTTTCTGGTCACCCGCATGGCGTGGTGGGAGCGGCTCGTCGCCTTCGCGGCCGGCGTGCTGCTGGTCGCCGCGGTGCCGCTCACCGACGAGGCCGGCTGGGTGCTGGCGCTGGCCTGGATCGGCTGGCACTGTTTTCGCGCGCGGCAGGCTTCAGTCAGAACATGAGCCTATGCCTCCTGGCCGCGGGCAAGACGGTAACGCTCTCCGTCGCCGCCTTCACGCTGTCCTGGACGCATTCGGTGGAACGGACGCGCTGGCAAGAAGACTGGAAGGTCACGTCCTCCGGCCTGCAGGTGGTCGAAGCCCGGATCGAGGGCTCGGGCGCCGGCATGGAGCCACCGGAAGGCGCTGTGCTGAAGGAGGGTTGGTGGAGCTATGCGCCTGATGTCGGCCCGCAGCGGCGCGTCGTGCTCGCCGCTTCAGGTGCAACCAGCGACGGCTGGACACTGTGCACGGTTCAGGGCTGCCGGGAATTGGGGAGGACGGCAGGCGGACCGATCGTGCTCGAGCCGTGCCGGCCGGATGGCACGAGCCAGCCGCGGTAGCGCATAGCCACCCTCAGCCAAGGAACCGCTCGCGCAGCTCCGGAGAAGGAATGTCGCAAGCGTCCTTCCTGCCGAACAGGGCGTAGCGGTTCCTGGCGATGCGATCATAGAGCCAACCACGCAGCGGGCGCGGCAACAGCAACAGTGCTTTGGCCGCCCGCCAAGGCCAGCCGAGTTCCGCCATGACGGCGACAAAACTGTCCAGCCGCGTGAAGGCGACGCCGTCGATCAGGACGAGATTGGTTTCGTAAGAGTCGGTGCGCAGTCCATGCTTCCGGAACAGCGCTTCACCGAAGGGCGACTGCGCGGTGGCGAAGCGGAAACGGCCTTGGCGGTCGAGCCTGACCACCATGCGCACGAAACCGGAGCAGAGCACGCAGACGCCATCGAAAACGATCAATGGATGGCGTGAGTCGAGAACTGTTTCGAAGGGACGAGTTGACTGGGGTCGAACTGGTTGAGGATGGTCCGTCACGCTGGCCTCGGCTGCTCGTGTCCTATGACACTAAGCCGGCCAGCGATGGTATCAAAGCCGTGGCGATGTCGCACGGCGCCTGTCGGCGAGAGCGGGACGCTCGGCGCGATAGGTGGTGGCGCGGGTAGAGGCGGCCGGCCTGCAGATCCGGCTGTTGTGGCGATTTTCGAAAGCCATGATCAGTGCGCGCCCAGCGAGTTGCCGCGACGGGCGCAGGCCGGGCCGGGGCCGCGCATGTAATAGCGTTCGGGCCGGTAGGTCGGCGCGACGAATTCGCGGATGGCGGCGGCATAGCCGATGAGGTGCGCGAGGAAGTTCATTACCTTGTCCCTGTCCCGATTTTCGGATGTCCCTTCCGAATTGCGGTCATCATAGCGTCGAGGCGTGAATAGTCGGTGAACGTGATGTTAATATCTGGTCGAAAATGCCTTGCTTCGTGGCTGGAATGCGGCTGATTCGGGGTCTTTCCGTGCAGTTGGTTGGCATTCCGGCCAATGTGACTTTTGCATCACATATGTTTCGTTTGAATGTCGCCTGCGCGCGGTTCTGTTTCAACTTTTGCCGAGCCCGCGAAATTTCCGTGCTGGCGGCCAGAACCAACCAGGCGGCCCCTTGGCATCCAGATCGGCGCGGGAGCGCGGAACTGGAGCGCGATCTGTCCGTTCTCACCTTCATCTGGTTCTGAAGGGAAGATATCATGGCGCCGCGTCCGGCCTGGAGAGGCTATCTGAAGCTTTCGCTGGTCACCTGTGCCGTCGAACTGACCAATGTCGTCACCCATACGGAGCGGGTCTCGTTTCGCATTCTCAACCGCAAGACCGGCAACACGGTGAAGCGCCTCTATGTCGATGCCGAAACCGGCAAGCCGTTGGAGGAGGAGGACGAGATCAAGGGTTATGAACTCGACGATGGCAATTTCATCCATATCGAGGAAGACGAGATCGAGGCGGTGCAGATCGAATCCTCGCACACGATGGCGCTCGACGGCTTCGTCGACAAAGCTTCGATCCAGCAGATCTATCTCGACACGCCCTACTATGTGGCGCCGGCCGACAAGGTGTCGGAAGAGGCGTTCGCCGTCATTCGCGATGCGATGGCGGGCAAGAAGATGGCCGGGCTGGCGCGTATCGTGCTCTACCGACGCGAACGGCCGGTGGTGATCGAACCGCTCGGCAAGGGCATGGTGCTGACGACGCTGCGCTACGACAACACGGTGCGGCAACCGGACACCGTCTTCGGCGACATCGAGCCCGTGAAGACCGATCAGGAGATGACCGATCTGGCCGAGTTGATCATCGACAAGAAGAAGACGAAGTTCGATCCCTCGAAATTCGACGACAAATACGAGGACGCGCTGCTGGAGCTGATCCGCGCCAAGAAGGCCGGCCACAAGGCGCCGAAGGCTAAGGCCGCGCCCAAACCTTCCAATGTCGTCAATCTGTTCGACGCGCTGAAGAAGAGCCTGTCGGACTCCGGGTCATCGAAAACATCTTCGTCGGCGAAGGCCAGGCCAGCGGCCAAACGCGCCAAGTCGAAAGCCAGCGCGCCCAAACGCAAATCGGCGTGAGGAACCCCAACGAATGGCCAGCCTCGAACAATATCATTCCAAGCGCGATTTCAAGAAAACCGCCGAACCGGCCGGCAAGGTCGCCCGGACCAAGCAGGGCGGCGCGGGCGGCATCTTCGTCATCCACAAGCATGCCGCGACGCGGTTGCATTACGACTTGCGGCTCGAGCATGACGGCGTGCTGTGGAGCTGGGCGGTGACGCGCGGCCCGAGCCTCGACCCGCATGAGAAGCGACTGGCTGTCCATGTCGAGGATCACCCGATCGACTATGCGCCGTTCGAAGGCACCATTCCCAAGGGCGAATATGGCGGCGGTTCGGTTATCGTTTGGGACGAGGGCACCTGGATTCCCGAGATCGACCCGGCCAAGGCGATGAAAAAGGGCCATATCAGCTTCGAGCTCAGGGGACACAAGCTGCATGGGGCATGGCATCTGGTGCGGCTGAAGCCGCGTGCGGGTGAAAAGCGCGACAACTGGCTGCTGATCAAGTCGGACGATGCCGCAGCGCGTCCCGGCGAGGACATCCTCAAGGAAGCGCCTGAATCGGTGAAATCGGGCCTGACCATCGAGGAGGTCGGCGAGGGCAAGACCGCGAAGGGCGAGAAGCCGAAAGTCTGGCATTCCAACAAGCCGGCCGCCGTCAAGACAAAAGCCGGCAAACGCCTCGACTTTATCGAGCCGCAGCTGGCCACGCTCGAGCGCGATGCGCCGCCGGGCAAGGACTGGCTGCATGAGGTGAAGTTCGACGGCTATCGCATGCAGGCGCAGATCGCCGGCACCGATGTGCGGCTGCTGACCCGCACCGGCCTCGACTGGACGAAGAAATTCGGCGGCGAGATCGTCGCGGAGTTGGCCGGGCTGAAGTGCAGCGACGCCATCCTCGATGGCGAGGTGGTGGTGTTGGCCGACAGTGGTGTTTCGTCCTTCGCGCTGCTGCAGCAAGACCTGTCGGCGAAGCGGACCAATCGCTTCATCTATTACGTGTTCGACCTGATGCGCCTCGATGGAAGGGATTTGCGGCGCGAGCCGCTGGTCGAGCGCAAGCAGGCCTTGCAGGAACTGCTCGGCGAACAGCCCGACAATGCGGCGGTCCGCTTCAGCGACCATTTCGCCGAACCCGGCAAGATCATGCTGGAGCATGCCTGCCGGATGGGCCTGGAAGGCGTCGTCTCCAAGCGTGCCGATGCACCGTATCGCAGCGGCCGCGGCCCAACCTGGGTGAAGTCGAAATGCACGGCGCGGCAGGAGTTCGTCATTGGCGGCTACCTGCCGTCGGACAAGACCGGGCGCGGCCTGCGCTCGATCCTGGTCGGCTTCCACGAGGGCGGCAAGCTGCATTATGCCGGCCGCGTCGGCACTGGTTTTTCGGGCAAGGGCGCCAATGAGCTGAAGGCAAAACTCGATGCGTTGACGGCAAAATCATCGCCCTTCTCCACCGCCGTGCCGAAGGGCAAGGGCCTGGTCTGGGTCAAGCCTGAACTTGTCGGCGAAGTGGAGTTTCGCAGCTGGACCTCGGACCGTATAATACGCCACGCCTCGTTCCAGGGGTTGCGCGAGGACAAGCCGGCGGAGGAAGTCGTGCAGGAAAAGCCCAAAGCGGCGACAGGCAAGCCATCGACAGGCAAGAGCACGGCCAAGCCGGCATCAGGCGGCAAAGCCGCCGGGTCGATCACGACCACGGTCAAACTCTCGCATCCCGACAAGCTGCTGTGGCCGGACGAAAACATATCCAAGCAGGGCCTGCTCGATCATTACGCACAGGTTTGGCCGCGCATGGAACAGTTCGTGGTCAACCGGCCGCTCAGCCTGGTGCGGGCGCCGGACGGTGTCGGCGGCCAGCGTTTCTTCCAGAAACATGCCTCGGCTGGCATGAGCGATAAGATCGCGCGCATGAAGGACCCGACCGACGGCGAGGAGATCCTGTTCATCCGGGATTTCGATGGTGTTGCCGCACTGGTCCAGTATGGCGTGGTCGAGATCCACATCTGGGGGTGCACGATCGATGAGATCGAAAAGCCCGACCAGATCATCTTCGATCTCGACCCGGATGAAGGCGTCGACGTGAAGGCGGTGCGCGAGGCGGCGCTCGATATCAGAGGCAAGCTCGACGAGCTGTCGCTGCCGAATTTCGTCAAGACCTCGGGCGGCAAGGGCTATCACGTGCTGGTGCCGCTGAAGCCGTCTGCCGAATGGGACGCGGTGAAGGGCTTCGCCCATGACTTTGCCCGCGCGTTGGAGCAGGGTGCCCCCGATCGCTACACGGCGACGCTGTCGAAAAAAGCGCGCACGGGAAAGATCTTCGTCGACTATCTGCGCAACGGCAAGGGCTCGACGACGGTCGCGCCCTATTCCTCGCGCGCCAAGAAGGGCGCCACCGTGTCGATGCCGGTGACCTGGCCAGAGATCGAGGCCGGCTTGCCGCCGAACGCTTTCCCGATCGGCGACAAGACGACGCTGAAGCAGCTGGCGAAAGCCGATCCGTGGAGGGAATTTTTCAAGCAGGGGAAGGCGTTGAAGCGGGGGTAGTTCGCGCAATTTCCCAGCGCAGCGATCCTTCGCGCGCCCTCTGGCCTGCCAGCGTGACGAAATCAGCGTCGGCTCCTCAGCTCAGAAACACCTTCTCGAAAGCCTGCTTGCCCGGCAGCGAGAAAATCACCGCGCGGCTGTCCTTCTCGCGGCGCGCCCATTTCTCGGCAAGGATCTTGTCGAGGATGGCGGCGCCCAGCGTGCCGGCGAGGTGCGAACGGCGCACGCTCCAGTCGAGGCAGGCGCGGCATACCGGCCGGCGCGGCTTGGTGTAGACGTCGATGCCGATCGCGGCGAAGTGCGAAGCCGCCGATGGCCCGAGCCTGATCTCTTGTTCGTCGCGGACCAGTACGTTCTTGGCGACGAGCCGGTCGAGCATCGCCACTGCCTGCTCGCCGGCGAGGTGATCGTAGCAGACGCGCGCCACGCGCATCGCTGCATCGCGCGGACCCGGCCGCACACGCTTTGGACCGACGGCTTCCGCGACGCCTGTGATGGCTTCGATCATGCCCGCCACCTGCGGTCCGGCGAGGCCGTAATAGCGATGCCGGCCCTGGCTCGCCACCGTGAGCAGCCCACCTTCCATCAGTTTGCCCAGGTGCGAGCTGGCGGTCGGCAGCGAGACGCCGGCCTCGAGCGCCAGCTCGCTTGCCGTCAGCGCCGTGCCGCCCATCAGGGCATTTAGCATGTTTGCGCGTGCCGGGTCGCCGACCAGGCTGGCGATGCGGGCGATGTCGGGTCCTTCGCGCATAGTTCGTTCCTCATCGAAGCGTTCTTGTCAGATAATCACTATTCTCCGGTGAGATCAAGGAGACGACGATGGCCGCACGAACCGCTCTCCCCTCAGCCCCGCTCCACAGCCGTCGGTTCTTCCCGTTCGTCAGCTGGTTGCGTTCGCGGCTGCTGGCCCGCTGGTATGACCGCCATCTGCAGCGTCTCGACCTTGCCGAGATCGACGACCATCAGCTGCGCGACCTTGGCCTGACGCGGCAAGACGTGCGCCGCGAATGCGCGAAGTCCTTCTGGCAGCCCTAGCAGACCAGTCGGCACGACGTTTCGATGCCGTTCAAACTATTGACGCAGCCCCGAGGAGACCACAATGACCATCACCTGCTTCATCCGCTACGAGATCGACCCGTTCGGCAAGGCGGCCTTCGAGGAGTATGCGCGCAACTGGGGCCAGGCCATTCCGCGCTGCGGCGCCGATCTGATCGGCTATTACGCGCCGCATGAGGGCTCGGCGACGACCGCCTATGCGGCCTATAACATCGAAAGCCTGGCCGCCTACGAAGCCTATCGCGCCCGGCTTGCCGCCGATCCCGCCGGCAAGGCAAACTACGAGTTCGCCAAACGCGAGAGATTCATCCTGAAGGAGGATCGCATGTTCCTGAAACGGGCCTCAGGCCCGCACGCGAAACTGGTGCTGCCGTGATTGCCGTCATCTTCGAGGTCGAGCCGGCGGAGGGTCGGCGCGATGCCTATCTGAGCATCGCCGCGGACCTGCGTCCGCTGCTCGACGGCATTGACGGCTTTCTCTCTATCGAGCGTTTTCAGAGTCTGGCCGATCCGAACCGCATCCTGTCGCTGTCGTTCTGGCGAGATGAGGAAGCCGTGAAGGACTGGCGCAACACCGAGGAACACCGGCAGGCGCAGAAGGCCGGTCGCGGCGGCATCTTTGCCGGCTACCGATTGCGCATCGCCCATGTCGTGAGGGACTATGGGCTGACGGAAAGGGACGAGGCGCCGGCCGACAGTCGGGCGGTGAATGGGTGAGTGAGGCGGCTACTCACGCATTCCCGATCAGCACGCCGGCCGCGAACACCAGGGCGCCGCCCAGCACCACCTGGAAGGCGGCGCGCAGGAAGGGCGTCTGCATGTAGCGGTTCTGGACAAAAGCGATCGCCCACAATTCGAAGAACACCACCACCGCGGCAACCCCGGTCGCCGTCCAGAAATGCGGAATGAGATAGGGGAGTGCATGCCCGAGACCGCCCAGCGTCGTCATGATGCCGACGGTCAGACCGCGCTTGAGCGGCGAGCCGCGGCCCGACAGCTTGCCGTCGTCTGAAGCGACTTCGGTGAAGCCCATCGAAATGCCGGCGCCGATCGAGGCGGCAAGCCCGACCAGCAGCGTCTGCCAGGTGTCATGCGTGGCAAAGGCGGCAGCAAAGATCGGCGCCAGTGTGGACACCGATCCGTCCATCAGCCCGGCCAGCCCTGGTTGCACATAGGTGAGGATGAACTGGCGCTGCTCGGCGGCGGTCTCTTCGTCCTTCACTTCGCCCGGCACATGTTTCTGCTCCAGCCGCTGCGCCAGTGTCTCATGGCCCAGTTCGGCCACCGCCAGATCGTCGAGCAGTTTTCGCGTCGAGGCATCCGCCGTGCGCTTGGCAGCCTCGACATAGAAAAGGTAGGCTTGCCGCTCCATCGCCTCGGCCTGGCTGCGCACGTGCTCGATGCCGAGCGGCCGGACCAGCCAGTCGGGCTTGCGCTCGTAATAGCCCTTCACATGTTCGCGCCGGATCAGCGGAATGCGCTCGCCGAAACGCTTGCGGAAAAGCTCGATCAGCGAATCGCGATGGCCATCCTCTTCCTCGGCCATCTCCTCGAACACTTTTGCCGATTGGGGGAAGTTTTCCGTCAGGCCGTCGGCATAAGCCCGATAGATGCGACCGTCATCCTCCTCGGACGAAATGGCCAGCGCCAGGATCTCCTGTTCGGAAAGCGATTCGAAGGGGCGGCGGCCGAAGCCGAAAACACGGGAAAGCATGAGGAATTCACCCTAGTTTAGAATAGTTCTAAACTAGGGCTCAAGGTGCCTCCGGTCAATTGCGCGCTTGGGTCGCGGTCAAGAATTGTTGAAGCTCGCATGCCGGGCCGACCCCTTCATTATCAGTGAATGTTCACCTATATAATTCAACCCAGCCAGAACAAGGAACCCGCAGATGACGGCAAAACAGCCTCCGCATCCCTATGACCCAAAGCCCGTTCTCGATCTCATCGCCAGCATCGAGGCCGATCTGCAGCGCCTGAAAGGCCTGGTCGAGCAGCAGGTCGAGAAATTCGACCCCGCCAATCCGCACAACAAGGCGCCGGACGGCAAACTGACCGAGGAAGGCGTCGAGTGCTGCTACCGCATGTTCGACGAGGGCAAGTCGCGCTATTCGGTCGCCCAGCAGATGAAGATATCCTTTGCCGCCGCCAGCCACCGCTTCAACAACTGGCGCAAGCTGGGCGGGAGCAAGAGGCAGAGGACGCTGTTGGGGTGAAACTCGTGAGACGGCGGCGGGACGGCGCCCCCCTCTGTCCTGCCGGACATCTCCCCCACGAGGGGGAGATTGTCAGCTTCATTAGGTGTGCCCCTTCTTCAACGTTGGAAATTGGCGAAAGCGGATACTCAGCCGATCTCCCCACCCGTGGGGAGATGTCCGGCAGGCCAGAGGGGGGCGTGCAGCCGAGGCGTTGGCGACCGCCTCGCTAAACCTTGTAACGGTCACATTTTTCCCATGGTGCGCCGCCTCCCTTTGCGGGCATCATGGAAAGACCCCTGTCCACTGGACCTCACATGACCGCCACCACCCCTCCCGGCATCGCCGACATCCACGCCGCCGCCGCGCGTCTCGCCGGCCTGATCGTCGAAACCCCGTTGATCGAATCGCAGGAGCTGAACAAGCGCTTCGGCGGCCGCATCCTGTTCAAGCCGGAGACGCTGCAGCGTACCGGCTCGTTCAAGTTCCGTGGTGCCTACAACAAGCTGTCGTCGCTGAGCGACGAAGAACGCAGCCAGGGCGTCGTCGCCTTCTCGTCGGGCAATCATGCGCAGGGTGTCGCCGCTTCGGCCGCGATGTTCGGCGTCAAGGCGGTCATCGCCATGCCTTCAGACGCGCCGGCGATGAAGATCGCTAACGTCCGCAAGATGGGGGCGGAGGTGGTGCCGTTCGACCGCTTTCGCGACGACCGCATGAGCGTGGTTCGCCCTTACGTGGAAAGAGGCATGGTGCTGGTGCCACCCTTCGACGACCCGGCCATCATTGCGGGCCAAGGCACGATCGGCCTCGAATTGATGCGCCAGGCAAAAGCGCTTGGCGTCGACCTCGACGCGGTCGTCATTCCCTGCGGCGGCGGCGGCCTGACCAGCGGCATTTCGGTTGCCGTCAAGGACGCCTCGCCCAACACTGCGGTCTGGGCGGTGGAGCCCGAGCATTTCGACGACACCCGCCGGTCGCTGGCCGCCGGCGCCAGGGTGTCGAACGAACCCGGCCACGCGTCGATCTGCGACGCGATCCTGACCGCGGAGCCCGGCCTGATCACCTTCGAGATCAACCGCAGGAACCTGGCAGGCGGCATCGCCGTCTCCGACAAGGCGACGGCACAGGCGATGCGCGACGCCATGGCCTATCTCAAGCTGGTGGTCGAGCCCGGCGGCTGCGTGGCGTTGGCGGCGCTGTCGTCGGGCGAGATCGAACTGTCCGGCAAATGCGTTGCCGTGGTGCTGTCCGGCGGCAATGTCGATTTCGGCACTTATGCCGGGATCATGGCGGCGGCTTGAGACGAGATGTCCAAGGGGTCCGACATGGATCTGAGGCAGGTTTCGCCTTGGATCACTCCTCGCCCGCCTCCAAATCGTCGGCGGGCTGAACATGGTCATCTACCGCCCGCTCACGCGTTCTGAGCTGCCCGACGATACAGCATCCCTTGCCCGCACTCTCATCGGCAAGATCGTGGTGCGCGAACTGCCCGAAGGCATCGCCAGCGGCCGCATCGTCGAGACCGAGGCCTATGTGACCGGTGACGCCGCCGGGCACGGCTATCGGGGGATGACCCCGCGCAACCGTTCGCTGTTTCTCGACGCTGGGCACGCCTATGTCTATCTCGCCTACGGCATCTCCTACATGCTCAACGTCTCGAGCGAGATGGCAGGGGTCGGAACCGGCGTGCTCATCAGGGCGCTCGAACCGCTCGAAGGCATTGCGCTCATGCGGCTCAATCGCGGCATCGACCGCTTGCGCGACCTTGCGCGAGGACCGGGAAGGCTGGCCCAGGCGTTGCGGATCGATCGTTCGCTCGACGGGCTCGATCTCTGCCGCAAAGGCCCGCTATGGCTGGCAACCGACGAGCATCAAGCCGGCGACATCGCCCAAGGCATCCGGATCGGCATTACAAAGGATGCCGATCGCCCGCTGCGGTTTTACGTCAAGGGGAGCGCCTTCGTCAGCGGCCCGAAATCGCTCAACGGTTAGTGGCAGTTATAAACCATGGAGATTGGCGAAAGCATTTCTCCCTTCGTCATCCACGGGCGGAGCAAGGAGCGAAGGCTGGTAGCAAGACTGGAGGTCGTGCGGCGTCTAATCCAGCGTCCGCCTGAATCGTACCAATGCTACGCCGGCAAACAAAGCCACGAACACCACCAGCCAGCCAATCTCCGTTGCCACGGCCGGCAGTTCGGCCCCCTTCAGCATCACCGCGCGGGTGATGCGCAGGAAATGCGTCAGCGGGAAGATCTCGCCGAAGATTTGTGCCCAGTCCGGCATGCCGCGATACGGGAACATGAAGCCGGACAGCATGATCGACGGCAGGAAGAAGAAGAAGGTGAGTTGGAGCGCCTGCATCTGCGTGCGGGCGATGGTCGAAATCGTGTAGCCGAGCAGCACCAGCGCCAGCACGAAGATCAGCACGGCCGTCAGGAGCAGCGACATCGATCCGGTGAAGGGGATGGCGAACAGAAGTTTCGCCGCCGCCAGCACCACCACCACCTGCACGCCGCCGACCGCCAGATAGGGCAGCACCTTGCCCATCATGATCTCGAGCGGGCTGGACGGCATCGCCAGCAGGTTCTCCATCGTTCCGCGCTCGGTCTCGCGTGTCAGCGCGATCGAGGTCATCATCACCATGGTCATCTGCAGGATGACGCCCAGCAGGCCGGGCACGATGTTGTATTGCGAGATGCCTTCGGGATTGTAGCGCCGGTGTACGACGACATCGAGCTGACCCTTGGCGGCCTCGGCGGCGGCTTCCTGCGTGCCTTGCGCCCTCAGCAGCGCCTGGCTGGCGACTGTGCCGAGCGTCGAGATGGCGCCGCTGGCCACCGCCGGGTCGGTGGCGTCGGCCTCGATGAGTATCTGCGGGTTGTTGCCGCTCTCCACTCTCCTGGCGAAATCGGCCGGGATGGTGACGACGAAGGCAACGTCGCCGCGCGATATCAGGAACTCGGCCTCGGCGGCACTTTGCGCGACATGGTCGAAACGATAGTAACCGGTGGTCTGCAGCGCCGCGACAATGGCGCGCGTATAGGGATCGTTGCTCGTCGCCACGAGTGCTGCCGGCAGGCTTTTCGGGTCGTTGTTGATGGCGTAGCCGAAAAGCACCAATTGTATCAGCGGCACGCCGAGCATCATGGCGAAGGTGATGCGGTCGCGCCGCATCTGGATGAATTCCTTGATCAGCAAGGCGCCAAGCCGGGCGAAGGAAAAGACGCTGTTCATGCCATGTTGTCCTTCGAGCCGGACATGAACTGGATGAAGACGTCCTCGAGGCTGGTTTCGCCGGGCGAAACTTTCACGCCCTTGTGCTCTCTCTCGACATCGGCAAGCGCGGCTTCGAGCTTCTTCTGGTCGGAGCCGACGACATGCAGCGTCGCGCCGAACGGCGCCACCTGATCGACGCCGGGGCGGCCCTGAAGCGCTTCGGCGACCTGATCGAGGCGCGGACCCTGCAGGACGAAGGTGGTCAGCCCGGCATTTTTCACCACTTCGGCGACAGTGCCGGTGGCCAGCATCTTGCCATAGGAGATGTAGCTGATGCGGTGGCAGCGCTCGGCTTCGTCCATATAGTGGGTGGAGACCAGCACGGTCAGCCCGCCGCTGGCGAGGCGATGGATCTCGTCCCAGAACTCGCGCCGCGCCTTCGGGTCGACACCGGCCGTAGGCTCGTCGAGCAGCAGCAATTTCGGCTTGTGCATGATGCAGGCGGCCAGCGCCAGCCGCTGCTTCCAGCCGCCCGACAAGGTGCCGGCCAGCTGGTTGCGGCGCGACGTCAGGCCGAGGTCCTCCAACGTGCTCGCGACATGCTCCTCGACCGGCTTCAGCCGGTAGAGCCGCGCCACGAATTCGAGATTCTCGCCGATCGTCAGATCCTCGTAGAACGAGAATTTCTGCGTCATGTAGCCGACTTCGCGCTTGATGCGCAGGCTGTCGGTGCGGATGTTGAAACCGAGCACCGTGCCTTCGCCCTCGTCCGGCGTCAGCAGGCCGCACATGATGCGGATGGTGGTCGTTTTGCCCGAACCGTTGGGGCCGAGAAAGCCGACGATCTCGCCCTCGGCAACCGACATCGTCACATGGTCGACGACGGTCTTGTCGCCAAAGCGCTTGACCAGGCCGTGTACGTCGATGGCGTTCATCTTGCGCTGTCCGCCAGATCGACATCGACGATCTGGCCGGGCTGCAGCGGGCCGGCATCGCCCTCCGGCCGCGCCTCGACGAGGTAGACCAGCTTCTGCCGGTTCTCAAGCGAATAGATCACCGGCGGGGTGAACTCGGGATCTGGCGAGACGTAGCTGACGCGCGCCTTCACATCCGGGCCGCAGCCGTCGCAATGGACGCCGAGCAAGGTGCCGACCTTGACCGAGGAGAAGGCGCTCTCCGGGATATAGACGCTGAGCTTCACCGCGCCGTCGGGCAGGATCGAGATGACCGGCGCGGTCGGACCTGATGTATCGCCCGGATTGCGGATGACATCGTTGACGCGGCCCGGCGAAGGGGCTGCCAGGACGCGCTTCGACAGCCGCCACTGCGCCTGCTCCAACGCGGCCTGCGCCTGCTTGACCTGATTGTCGGCGGCCTTGATCGTCTCGGGGCGCGCCGGCAGGCCGCCGACGGCGAGATTGGATTTGGCCTGGCCGACCTGCGCATTGGCCGTTTCGAGCGTGGCCGACGCGGTGTCGAAATCCGCTTGCGTGCCGGCGCCGCGCTTGAACAGATCGGCGGCGCGGTCGTATTTGCGCTTGGCGTCGGCGGCCTGGGCGCTGGCCATATCGACCTCGGCCTTCAGCACGGCGATCTCTTCCGGCCGCTTGCCGATCTGCAGGTCGGCCAATTGCGCCTGCGCCTGGGCAAGGCCGGCCTGCGCCTGCGCGACAGCGATTTTTGCGTCGGCACTTTCCAGCGTCACCACGGTCGTGCCGGGCACCACACGGTCGCCGCGCTTGACCGTGACGGTCTCGACCTGCGCCACCTCGATCGGCGCCAGCAGCACGTAGTCGCCTTCGACATAGCCGACGGCCAGCGGTGCTGCCGGGGCACAGGCCGAGAAGAGCTGCGCGGCGAGCGGCAGCGAACACAGAAAGCTCATGGTCTTTGCCCCTTTGTCTTTGCCCCTTTTCTGGCGGCCAATATGGCCTTGAGATTGCCCGATGTGACCGCCACCACCTTGGCGGCCTCCGCGGCGCCGATATCGGGCCAGCCCATGCGGCGCATCACCGCCTCACGGCCGATGCGGAAATAGATGACCTGGCCGATCAGCGTGAACACGGTGAGCCTTGTGGCCTCGCTTTCGGCGGGCTCGCCAGTTGCCTGTTCCCACAGCTGGCACAGCCGGCGATGGCTCGGCTCGAAGACACCGTCATAGATACGATCGAGGGCTGCCGTTGGATGGGAAAGTTCGCGCAGGATGAACTGCACGATCTCACCGGCCTGCGGACTGGCCACGACAAAGCCGACCATTCGCTCCAGCGCCGCGAAGAGCTGCGCCTGCGCTGCCTCCGGACCGACCGGCGCGGGCGCCTGCGCATTGCCGAGCGCCGGGCCGGCGACCGTCTGGATGGTCTCGACGATAAAGTCGGCGGCGGCCGTGCGAAGACCCTCCTTGCCGCCGAAATGATAGGCGATCGAGCCGATATTGGCTCGCGCCTCGGCGGCGATCTCGCGCGTCGAGGTGCCGTCGAAGCCCTGCCGTCCGAACAGCTTCAGTGCCGCCTGGACAAGCGCCGCGCGCGTCATCTCGGCGGGCTCGCGACGAAGAACTTTGGGCTCAGGTAGTTTGATCATGAGCACATTTTAATCAATCGATTGATTAAAGTCAACTTCTGTTCGTCATTGTCTTGCCATCGACGGCGGCAAACGCTTTAGTGCGCGGCCATGGGCAAGGAAGTCGAACGAAAATTCCTGGTCACCAACACCGCATGGCGGGAGTTGGCCGAGGCCAATATCCGCATTCTCCAGTTCTATCTCGCTGCCGGCCCCGGGCGCACAGTGCGCATCCGCATCAGCGACGGCACTTCCGCCAAGCTGACGCTCAAATTCGGCAGCAAAGCGCGCGAGCGCGACGAATTCGAATACCCGATCCCGCTGTCGGAGGCGGTGGAGATGCTGGACTTCGCCATCGGACGTGTCATCGAGAAGACACGTCACCATGTTAGGCACCGTGGCTATCTCTACGAAGTCGATGTCTTTGGCGGACCGCTTGCGGGACTTGTGGTCGCCGAACTTGAGACGCCGGAGGACGTGCCGGACGAAATGCTGCCCGACTGGCTCGGCCGTGAAGTCACCGGCGAGCAGAAATTCTACAACGCGTCGCTCGCCCTTGGTGGGATTCCGGAGATCGCCGCATGAGCTTTCGCATCGATCCGCGCCTGCCGCTGACCGGCGAGGTCAGGAGAATCCTTGCCGAGGAGATCGGCAAGGCGCTGCATCATCTTGACGCCGCACGGAGCCGGCCGGAACAGGCGCTGCACAAATGCCGCAAGCGGCTGAAGAGCGCTCGCGCCTTGTTGCGGCTTGTTCGTTCCGGTGACGAAACATTCTGTGAGACAGAAAACCAGTGCTACCGCAACGTGGCGGCCCTGCTTGCCGGCCCGCGCGAGGCGACAGCGCTGATCGAAACCATCGACCGCCTGGCGGCAAGCTTTCCCAAGGAGAGCGCCGACGATGGGCTGGGCGCGGTTCGCGACAGGCTGATCGCGCGCCAGCATGAATTGCACGAAGGTACAGGACTCGAAGCGGCGATCGGTGCGGCGACCGCCGCCTGCGAGGAGGGCCTGCACCGCATCGGCACGCTGGCCTTGCCCGACCAGCCGGAACAGGCGGCCGACGTGCTTGCCGAAGGCGCCCGCGTCACGTTGCGCCGCGCCAGGAAGGCGCTCGACAAGGCCGAATCGCGGGGAGCGGCCGATGATTTCCACGATCTGCGCAAGGCGGCCAAGACCCACGGCATGCATCTGTCGCTGCTCGGCAGGCTGTGGCCGACACCGATCAAGGCAAGGCGCAAGGCGGTCGACGAACTGGGCGAGCGGCTGGGCGACCTGCACGATGTGCTGGTGATGCGCGCCCTGCTCGAGGCCGACGACCGGCTGCTCGGGCCGCCCGAGGACACGAAACTTCTGGCCAAGCTTTTGAAGCGGTCGGAAAAGCAGCTGAAGAAGAGCTGCCTTGCCGAGGCGGCCGAGCTGTTCGGCGACAGTCCCAAACGCTCGACACGCAAACTGGCCCGCAAGGCGCGCGACGATCTGGCTGCGCCGCCGGAAGAGGCCGCGGCATCGTAGGATGACTTGGCGCTCTTCCTCTCGGTCCGGACGGGGGGAAGAAAGGCGTGCGCTAGCCCTCATTACCCGCCCATGCTAATCGCCATGGAGTATGACCGAGCCCGGCGACACGCTTCTGGATCGACTTGGCCGCTGGCTTGCCGGCCGGCTGCAGGAAGAATCGTCCGGCTACGAGCCCTACACCCCCTCCGATGCCGAAACGCTGCGTCGCACGCTTGAGCCCGGCGACATCCTGCTGATCGAGGGCAACCAGAAGATCTCGGCGGCGATCAAGTACCTGACCCAGTCGACCTGGTCGCATGCGGCCTTCTATATCGGCGATGCCTTGCCCGCGCCGGCGGACGGCTCGGAGCGGCCGCGCCTGATCGAGGTCACGATCGGCGAAGGCTGCGTCGCCGTTCCATTGTCGCGCTACCGCACCTACAACACCCGCATCTGCCGGGCGAGTGGGCTGGCGCCGGAGGATCGCGACAAGGTCGTCGCCTTCATGATCGGCAAGCTCGGCCTGAAATACGACCTCAAGAACATTTTCGACATGCTGCGTTTTTTCTTCCCGACACCGCCGGTGCCGGTGCGCTGGCGCCGCCGCATGCTGGCCTTCGGTTCCGGCGATCCGACACGGGCGATCTGCTCGACGCTGATTGCCGAGGCCTATGGCCAGATCCGCTATCCGATCCTGCCCGAGATCACCCGTGCGGCCGGCCGCGCCTCGGCGCAGTCGAACTATTCGCGCAAGGAAATCCTGCACATCCGCCACCACTCGCTCTACACGCCGCGCGATTTCGACCTGTCGCCCTATTTCCGCATCGTCAAGCCGACGCTGGAATATGGTTTCGACTACCGGGCGGTGACCTGGGACGACAAGCTTGCCGATCCCGGGGCCAAGGCCGCCGAGTAAACGCGATCAAATGAGTCCAGCCGCGTGCATGGCCCGGCACAGGAGCGCTGGCCGGCGGCCGGGCGTCAGTGCTTGCAAGCCGCGGCCCGCACGTCCGAGGGTGTGGCGTCATAACGGCGACGGAACGCCCGGTTGAAATAGGAAAGGTCGTTGAAGCCGGCCTCGTAGGCGATCGCGGTGATGCTGCGTCCGGCATGGCGAGGATCGCCGAGCATGCGATGCGCGCGCGCCAGCCGTTGGGTCATCATGAAATCAATCAAGGATGTGCCATCGCTCTCGAACAGCTTGCGGACGTAGCGGGCCGACAGTCCGTGGCGGGCGGCGACGTCCTGCGCCGACAGGTCGACGTGGCCACCATGCGCGACGATATCGGCCTTGATGGCGCGCAAGCGGGCAACGCTGACGCCGCGGCCGCGTGCGATCTGGGCCGCATCCCTGGTCGCGCCCATGGCGAGTGCGGCAAGGTCGAAGACATGCGCCGCCGCAAGGTGGCAGGCCTCCGCAGTCAACTCGTCTCCGACCTCCTGGATCGAGCTGATATAGTCGAGCAACAGCCGCATCGCCCCGCTTTGGGTCGGCAAGGGCCGCATAAGAACCGCGGCCGGATCGCCGATCAGAGGCGAAAGCTGCTTGCGCGAAAAACTCAGATTGACGAAGCGAAACCCGCCGGCGCCGATCAGGTTGAGGCCAACCTCTTCACCGCTCATCATCAGCGCCTGGCCGTTGCCGACCGCCTCCTCGCGGCCGCGATGCTTCATCACACTGCCCCCGTCGAGGGCCGCCAGAAGAACGAAGTCGTCATTGTCGATCAGCGACGACGTACGATGCACCCGGAATTCCGATGAGCTGCCGGTGGCGATGCCGAGGCCTGGCAACGCGCGCACCCGCATGTCGATCTGCGCCGGCGCCAGCGGATCGAGGTCCACCCTCAGAACCGTGCGGCCGTAAACCTCACGCGTGATCTCGACGCGATCCCGCTCCGGAAACATCTCCGTCGCCAGCCTGAATGAGGCTGACGTCCCCATCGTCGCAGTCATCGACACCCCCCATGCCCAAGAGCGCGGTCATATGCGCCGGAGCCTGCAAAACGTCAATCCCGGGCCGTTTTGGCCGCTTTCAGTGCCGTTCTGTCCAAGCTGCCCCCCTTTTATGCCCCTAGTTTGCGGCGCGATTCCGGAACCGGAACCGCATTGGCGGCAATCCAAAGGGGGGCACGATGTTTCATTTGCAACTGTTCAAGACGCTGTCGGCACTGGCTGCGGCAGGGTTCAATCCGCGTGTCTATCTGCTGTCGATCGCCTTGGGCAACGCAGTGACCGATCATCGCGAGGCCAAGCTGCCGCCGCGCGCTGCCCGATGATGAGCAGCACCATGAAAAAGAGCATTTTCCTGGCCCTGACCATTGCCCTGGCGGGCTGCCAAACGGGCCAGGTCGACGACAGGCCGGCATCGATCGCGAGCGCGGCCGGCAGCAAGAAGGCCCGGAACGAACCGACGACGGAAACGGCCTGCGCCGATGCGGCCAAGAAGGCGGCGAAGGCGCAGACCAATGCGGCTCTGCTCGGCGGTGTGCTGTCGATGGCGGGGGGTCTTGGCGGTCTGGCTGGCAATGGTGGGGTCATTGCCGGCCAGGCCGCCTCGATCGGCGGCTCGGTTCTGCAGTCCCAGGCAACGAGCAGTGCCCGGGCCGGCATTGCGGAGGATTGTTATGGCTGAGCGGCGTTTCGCAGCCATGCGCCGGCTGGCCGGCGCGCTCGCACTTGCCGGCATGATCTTCGACAGCCCGCAGGCCTTGGCCCTGACAGCGCGGGATGCGTCGGCGGTCGTCGGCCTGATCGAGGCCTTGCAGCCCGAATTCGGTCAGTTCGCCTATGACGAGGAGATCGCCGCCGACTGGTACGAGCGCGATGCCGCGGACAAGGGCTTGATCGGCACAGCCGGTTTCACCGCCGACAGCTGGAAGGTCGCGCTTGGCGAGACCATGCGCGGGTTCCTGGCGACGATGCCGGTCGCGGAACTCGATGCCATTTTCGCCAAGCTCAGAAATGCCATATCCGGCATGAGGGAGCTGACCGAGGCACAGAAGACGGAGACCATCGACGCCATCGACGAAGAGGTCGAAGGCTTGATGATTTTGCGGACTGAGGGCGATCCCTTCGCCGACGTCGTCAGGCCGCTGACGCCAAAAATCCGCAGCCTCATCCTCGGCCCGGCGGTGGGGCAATAGGATGTTGGGCAACAGGAAACGGGTGGCCGGAAAAGCAACTCCGGGCGGGAGCCTCGAGACCGAACATCGCGATATTTTTCCAGCCACGGCACGTGCCGGGCGAGGCAGCCCGATCGCGATGCTGATCTGCCTGCTGGCCTCCGGCTGCAGCCAGACGGCCGCCAGCCCGCCGATCACGCCAGACCAGCATGCGCAATTGGCGGAGTTGGCGGCCGGCCCGGACTCGCCGGCAGGCCTTGGCGAGGCCCTGGCTGCAGTCGAGGCGACCAGGAAAATGCGGGACTGCCGGGCGCGGATGAACGAGACGGTCGGGCAGATGAAGACGATGGGCGCCGTCAATGGCGCGGTCGGCGTCGCCGGTCGCATGGCGGGTCCGGGGGGCAAGACAGCGGCAAAAATGGTGGCGGTCGGCACTGCCAGGGTCGTGCGCGGCAAGCTCAGCCGTCAGATGCAATCGTGCTGAGACGATTGACGCGGTGCCTGGTCAGGCCGGCAGCGGCCGCCGTCCTTTCGCGGCGGCGGGCGTATCAGGCCTCGCCCCGGCATCTCGCGCGTGTGGCCCGATCGGCATGATTGCCGGAAATGGCGTCGCGCCAAAGGCAAACGTCCATTTGTAGCCGATCAGGCCATCCTCCGGCGTCGTGTGCTGGTCGTGATGGGCGAGCAGCTTGGCGCGGTCGGCGAGATCCTCCGCCTCGCGCCGCACCATTTCAGCCGTCTCCGGCCGCATCCGCCTGGAGAAGCTGACGAAGGTCGCTTCCTTGTCGATATGGGTGATGGCCCAGCCGATGAAATTCTTGTTGGTCATCTCGAACAGCGGCCTGAGCGGCCCTTCGAAGTTCCACTGGATCGGCGTCTCGACCAGCAGTCTCGCCGAAAGACCCCGTCCGAGCGCGATCAGGCCGAGTTCCTCGAGATCGCGCAGATAGAGGAACATCGAAGCCTCGCTCAGGCCTTGCGAGCGCATGATGCCTTCGGGCGTGAACTTTTCTGACAGCATGACGAAGATGAACAGCAGCGCCGGCCGGCCGGCGAGCTTGCGCTCGATCTCCGGCGCGATGTGGTTGACCGGCCCAGGCCCCCGGTTCATCGAGCCGAGCACGTTTTCCAGTTCGACACCGGCCGCAGCGCAAATCTCCATCAGCCGGTCGAGCTTGCAATTGCGCTCATGGAAGATACGCTTCACCGTCGGTTCGGAAACGCCCATGCGTTCGGCCAGCGCGCGATAGGTGACGCCCTTCGCCTTCAACGTCCGCTTCAGCGCCTGGAAGATCAGACCGTTCATCGGATGCACCTCTTGCCGCTAGTTTCGTATCGATATTCGATACTAGCGGTGCAGGCCTTTCCGGAAAGTATCGAAAGCCATAGCTCTGCCTCGTCATCTCAGGAGAGCAGTCATGAACACCCTCATCCCCTCAGCCTTTATCGCCGTCATCGGCATTGCCGCAGTGCCCGCCGCGGAGGCCGGCGAACTCTGGCGCGCCACCGGGCTCGAACAGCCGGAATCGGCCCTGTTCGACGCCGCTGACAATCGCATCATCGTTTCCAACATATCAGGCAATCCCGGCGAGGCCGACGGCAACGGTTATCTCTCCGTGCTGTCGCTGGACGGCAAGACGGTCACCCAGCACTGGACCGACGGCATGGACGCACCCAAGGGTATGGCGATCTCGGGCGGCAAGCTCTATGTCGCCGACATCACGAAAGTCCGCGTCGTCGACCTCGCCAGCGGCAAGCTGGTCGCCAGCATCTCGGTGCCGAACGCGGTCTTCCTCAACGACGTGACATCGGACCAATCCGGCAAGGTCTATGTCACCGACATGCTGGCCGACGCCATCTACCGCATCGATGGCGACCGGCCGGAGCTGTTCGTTAAGGACGGGGCATTGGCTTCGCCCAACGGCGTCTTTGCCGGTGGCGGCCGATTGATCGTCGCCTCCTGGGGCAAGGGCATCAAGCCCGACTTCAGCACGACGGAGCTTGGCGGCCTGCTGTCGGTCGACATCGCCAGCAAGGTGGTTTCGCCCTTGCCGGCCGCCCAGAAATTCGCCGATCTCGACGGCGTCGTAGCCATCGGCGACACCATCTACGCCACCGCCTACATGACCGGCACGCTCTACCGCTATCATGCGGGCGGCGCGCCGGAGGTGGTGGCGCAGTTCAAGCCGGGCAGCGCCGACATCGGCACCGATGGCAAGTCGATCCTTTATGTGCCGTTGATGAACGAAGGCGAGGTTGTGGCGCTGAAGCTCGATTGAGAGCCATGATCGGCGCCTCAGGGCAGAGCTGCGAGACGTTCGCCAACGGCCGATGGACTGTCGTTAGTCGGCGAGGATCGTATCGTGGCCAATTAACGACGTCCCCGGATCGGCCCACCTTGTGCCAAGCGCCAATAGCCGACATTGCCGAGCAGATATTTTGATCTCGCCTTTGGGCCGGGAGCGGAACGTCCGGTTCGGGACGTGCTTGTGGCGAAGCTTCCGTCGCCACCGGTTCACCGCCGCCGGCGACCATACAGCGCGGAAGTCGCGTATCCCGATCGCTAGAGCACCCCGATACTGCGGAGCAAGGCTTGTAGTTCGGCCTCGACACCTGCCGCCCGCAGGACGGCATCCCGATTAATCCGGCGCGCCAGGTTGGCGCGCGTCATGGGCTTTTTGTATTCCGGCCATTCCTTTTCGAGCGCCTTAACCGCCCCCGGCGTATCGGGCGGGCGGTTGGCCGCCTTGCCCTCCAGATGGCGCAGCAGCATTGCCTCAAAGCAGGGCCGTTGCCAGAGAATCGTGATTCCGTTGTCGGCCGCGAGCTTGCGCGTTCGCTCGGCGCGCTGCGGATCGCGCTCGGCCTGGTCAAAATCCAAAAGCGCGAAGCGTTCCGCGGGCGCACGGCGTTTTCTCTGGAGCAGCTTCAGGCGCAGCACCGCCATCTCGATACGCGACAGCGGATCGCCGGTCCCCGGCCCCAATTCGTCAACGTGCAGGTGCACCGGCAAATTGGCATCGCGGATCAGATCTTGCAGAAAGCCGGCATAACCGACTTCTGACGCTCCCTCGCAGCCAATATAAACCGGACGGCGAAGCTCGATATTGGCGGGCGACGACGGCTCATCCGAGGTGTGGAACCCCGCCGTATGCACCGCTCAGATATTTGCGGTAATGGTTCTCGTCGCGGCGCACCTTCACGTCCATGAGGCTGTAAAGGTGGCTGCGGCCCTGCCGGTCCTTCTCGCAGATCACGATTTCCTCCTTGTTGAGGTCATCGAGCAGCGAGGCCGAATGGCAGGAGAGCCATAGCTGCGCGTCGAACTTGTTACGTCCCGAGGCCGCATAGAACCAGCGCACCAGCTCGGGCAGCATGTTCGGGTGAATGGCCGCGTCCATTTCGTCGATCGCGGCGATTCCGCCGGTATCGAGTGCGCTCATGATGAAAGGGAACATCTTGATAAAGGCCCGCGTGCCGTGGCTTTCCATCAGCCAAGGCATTTCGACCGCAAGACCCGCGTGCTTAAACAGCAGCAGCGGCCCGTTGTCCGTATGCTGAAAGCGCATCCCTTCCACACCCACATCTATGCGGCTTAGCTCATCCTTCAGCCGCGAGACGACGTTGGGCTGGTTCTTTAGATAGTCGATCACGTCGCGATCGACGAAGGAGTGCACAGGCTCAATTTGGAAGAAGGCCTTGCGCGCCGTATCCACAAGAAGCTGCGCGGTCGGGTGCTGGAATTTCGCGAATGATGACAGCACCGTGTGATTGCCGGCGAGCGTCTTCACGAGGTGCTGGAAGCCCGAGAGGCTGAAGGTTTTAGAGTCCTTCACCTTGCCCTCGGCATCGCGCTCATAGACGCGCTGCCATTTCCCTTGGCCGTTCGGCCTCTGGCGCAGCGACTCGGACGCGATCCGCACCGCGAGCCCTTCTTTGAGTTCGATTTCCAGTTCGTAGCGGTAAGTGCCTTGCTCGACCTTTTCGCCGCTCGTGGCGCGCTGAAAGACTTCCGGCGTCAGGTTTATGATGCCGCCCAGCTCGATCGCGAACCGGATCGGCCGACTGCCGGATTCCACGTCGTTGAACCGCTCGATGCCAGCGAAGCCTGGCACCGTGCGCGCTACGCTGTCGCGGATCATCGTCACGACGAATTCGAGCGCGCGCAGCACCGTCGTTTTACCCGAGGCGTTCGCGCCATAGAGGGCGACGACCTTCGGCGCGCGCACGTCCGCACCCTCGAAGATGGGGGCATAACGGCCTTCAGGATCGGGCACTTTTCCATCCACCGACAGGTCGAGCACCTGCGGATCGCGGATGGAGAAGAAGTTTTCGACCTCTAGCTTGTAGAGCATGGGATACCTCACTTGGGGATATAATAGAATCTATAACGACATTTCGTCAATAATTCGATTACAGGATCGCTTCATGCTCACCGAGGATTGAGCATTGGCGGCGCAACGTGGATGGATGCCAGCTTTCGGAATCGGAGGTTGGTTCTCGAAATGACCAAAAAGAGGCGCAGTGCGGTTGTTCACGTCGCGCCGTGCGTGAGTCAGCTCAACGTCAAGAAGTTGGCATTCAACAGGTGGACACCTTGTCCTGACAATGGCCACCGGCCGGCAAATCCCGGCCCCTATCCCGCCTCCAGCTTCCCTTTCAGCTGCGCCCGCGCATCCTTGATCGAGGCGGCGTAGGTCACCAGCGGGCGCTTGACGCCGTGGGTGATCAGCATGCGTCGTATCTGCGGCGCGGCGCCTGATATGATGAAGCGGACACCGGCGCGTTTCGCCTTGTGGGCGGCGCCTTCGATGACGTTGGCCGCCGTCGAATCGAAGAACGGTACGGCCGAGCAGTCGAGGATGAAGTTCCTGCGCTGGTCGGCTATGCGGTCGAGCACGGTGCCGACGGTCGATGCGGCGCCGAAGAAGAAGGCGCCCGAAATGCGATAGACGACGGTGTCGGCGTCGGTCGCCTCGCTGGCATCGTAGGCCTTGGTGCTGTCGGCGACATCCTCCTGCACCAGCGGCTGATCGGCCTCGACCGCAATCGACTTGGCCATGCGGTCGATGAACAGGATCGACCCCAGCACGAAGCCGACGACGATGCCTTCGGTGAGATCGCGGAAGATGACGAGCAGAAAGGTCGCCATCAGCACCAGCGCATCGCCGCGCGAGGCACGCAGCAAGGTGGCGAAGGCCTGTTTCTCGAACATATTCCAGCACACGACCGCCAGCACGCCGGCCAGGGCGGCGAGCGGGATATAGCTGGCGAGCGGCGCCGCCACCAGCATCAAGGCGAGCAGGATGGCGGCGTGGACGATGCCCGAAACCGGTCCGTGGGCGCCGGCCCGCACATTGGTCGCCGTGCGGGCGATGGTGCCGGTGGCGCAAATGCCGCCGAACAGGGCGGATGCGATGTTGGCGAAGCCTTGCGCCACCAGTTCGCAGTTGGAACGATGCCGGCGGCCCGTCATCCCGTCGGCGACCACCGCCGAAAGTAGCGATTCGATGGCGCCCAGCAAGGCGAAGGCAATCGCATCCGGCAGCACGTCAATCATCCGGTCCAGGCTGATCGGCGGCAAAGCGGGCATTTGCAGGCTGCGCGGTATACCGCCAAAGCGGGTGCCGATCGTCTCCGCCGGGAGCGCGAGAAGCGCCACGACCAGCGATGCCAGCCCGATGGCGATGAGCATTGCGGGCCATGTCGGCCGCCAGCGCTTCAGGCCGGCGATGGTGGCGATGGTCAACACCGCCACCAAGATCGCCGCCGGGTTGATGGTGCCGGCCGCCTCGCCGACCGCGATCAGCTTCGGCACCAGCGGTCCGGGCTCCTTGCCGGCAAGCTTCAGCCCGAACAGTTCGACGATCTGTCCGGAAAAGATGATGACGGCGATGCCGGCGGTGAAGCCGACCGTCACCGGATAGGGAATGAACTTGATGTAGGTGCCGAGACGGAGATAGCCGATGGCGAGCAGGAAGCCCCCTGCCATCATCGTTGCCAGCAGCAGCCCGTCGATACCGACCCGGGCAACCGTCGCGGCCACCAGCACGATGAAGGCGCCGGCCGGGCCGCCGATCTGGAAGCGGCTGCCGCCGAGCGCCGAAATGATGAAGCCGCCGACAATCGAGGTGTAGAGGCCGCGCTCGGGCGTGACTCCCGAGGCGATCGCGATGGCCATCGACAAGGGCAGCGCGACAATGGCCACCGTCAGCCCGGCAATGGCGTCCGCCTTGAAGTCGGCGAACGTGTAGCCCTCGCGCCAGACCGTCACGAGTTTTGGCGTGAACAATTCGGAAAATGTCGGCTTTGCCGACCTTTGGGCCGATCTGTGGGCCGGTTCATGCCCTGCCCGCTGCGTCTGATCCATGGACTGCCTTTCGCACCCTGAAAGGCGGCGGGATCGTCGGCAGGGCTGTCGGCGGTCGCCGTCGCGACTTTATGCCGGCTCAGCCTTGGGATCCGGCGGCACGGCAGGCTTGAGGCGCACGCCCCGGCCGCCGCGCTCGCTGGCCTGATTCTCGCCGATCAGCTCCACCCCGGCCTCGTCGAGGGCCTGGATGACCTTCATCAGCGTGTCGACCACGCCCCTGACCACGCCATCGCTCGCCTCCATGCGCTGGATAGTCGGAAGCGAAACGCCGGCGCGCTCGGCGAGCGTCTTCTGATCGATGCCGGCCAGCGCCCTTGCGGCGCGCATCTGCGCGGCAGTGATCATCGGCCGGAATCCCCGTCTGAGTCTGCAGGAGTAAGGTATAATATCATTATTCTGATGTTTCAAGCATTAGGATGAATGTTTGAGACGTAAGGGGCGGCGCCTGACTGACCATTTTTAGATACTTTCCCGGGATTGCGCTAAGGTCTTCCATCTGGGCAGGGAGTAACGCGGTTGAATATCTTCAAGACTTTCATGACATCGGCAGCCTTGCTGTCGGCGGTTTTCCTGTTGGCCGGCTGCGGGCACGGGCTGATCAACCGGCTGATCTAGTCTCCAGTCTCGCCGTCCGGGTGCTGCCCACGCCATCGCTGCCACGTCCGGGCAGCGAGCCAGCACAGCATCGCCCAGACGAAGCCGGCGCACCAGCCGGCCAGCACATCCGACGGCCAGTGGACGCCGAGATAGACGCGGCTGATGCCGACCAGCAGCGTCGTCAGCACCGCCAGCGACAGCACATAGATCTTCGTCGTTCGACCGGGCAGGAAGCGTGCCGCCAGCGCGCCGAGCGTCAGATAGGTCACCGCCGACAGCATGGCGTGGCCGCTGGGAAAAGACAGCGTCGTTTCGTTGACGAGATGCGAGACGAGTTCGGGGCGCGGCCGGTCGATTCCGGCTTTCAGCAGGCTCGACAGCACCTGACCGCCGGCCACCGCCACGAAGATGAAAAGGGCGGTCGCCGGCCTGCGGATAAGCAGGAGATAGACGATTACCGCCGTCACGATCAGCACCAGCACGCTGCCGCTGCCAAGGCTTGTGATGTCGCGCATCGCCCCTTGCAGCCACAGCGGGCCGATCGGGCTGTCAGGCCGCCCCGCCTGGCGGAAGGCGAGCAGGATTTCGGTGTCGAAGGCGTGCGGGGTGGTGGCGCGCGCCATCTCCATCAGCTCCTCGAATCCCCAAAGGCCGGCCGCGATGACCAAGCCGGCCAGCAGCACCGGGAATTCGACCCGGTTGAGCAAAGCGTTCGCGGCATTCTTCATCGGCAATCCGCCCGTTACAGCCGGCCTTGCAGATAGGGTCCGAGCGTGATCAGCGCCACTGCGGCGATCGCCAGCATGATGCCGGTCGCCTGCAGCGCGTTGACGCGCTCGCCGAAGAAGACCAGTGCCACGACGTTCACCGAGACCAGCTGGATGACGGCAGACAGGCTGAACGACACCGACATGCCGAATTCGCGGATCAGCCGCAGCATGATCAAATTGCCCAGCGAATAGAGCGCCAGCGTCAGCGCGATCTTGCCGAGGCTCGGCGCCAGGCCCCATTGCTTGGCGGCTGTCGCCGCCAGCAGGAAAATGACCGTTGAAAAGCCGAGCTGCAGCAGTCCCGAAAAACTCAACGTTCCGTCCCCTCTCGAAGCGGCTCCCGCCGCATGTGTCGCGGACGTTGTTTCCGAAGCGCGCCGGGACGTCAAGCGCTCGACCAAACGAAGCTCTTGGCAATGGCAAGACGGAGGCTCAATGTACCGACATCGTCCAGCCAGTCGATTGAAGGGCGGTCAGGGGTTCATGATTCGTATTCTGCAGAACTTGACGCGACGCTGGAGCGAACTCTCTCTTGCCTTGCAATTCGTCGTTGCCGGCGGTTTTGGCCTGCTGGCCGTCATGCTGGTGGTGGGCGCCTGGGTGACGGCGCAGATCAGAGAGGGCGTCATCCGCAATTCGGCCGCCACGACGGCGCTCTATGTCGACAGCGTGATTGCGCCGCTGCTTCCCGACTTGCGCAAGGAGCAGGAGCTCAGCGATTCCGTCAAGCAGGCGCTGGACGAGACGCTTGGCCAGGGCGCGCTCGGCAAGCGCCTCGAATCGTTCATGCTCTGGCGCCGCGACGGGACGGTCCTCTATGCCAAGGAGACGGCCCTGATCGGCCGCCGCTTCGCTCCGAGCGACAATCTGCGTTCCGCTTTCGAAGGCAATGTCGTCGCTGAATTCAATACTTTCGATGAGGATGAGAGCGAGGAGAAGGCGACCGGCTTGCCATTGCTGGAGATCTACAATCCCGTGCGCGAGCCCTGGTCGGGCGAGGTGGTGGCGGTTACCGAGTTCTATGAGATCGCCGACGATTTCCAGGCCACCCTGGCTTCCGCTCTGTGGTCGAGCTGGCTGATCGTGGCCGGCGCGACCCTGGCGGCATTCCTGCTCCTGTCGGGCATCGTCGTGCGCGGCAGCCGCACCATCGACGACCAGCGTGGGGCGCTGCGCCGCCAGGTGTCGGAACTGCAGGGCCTGGTGGCGCAAAACAGTGCCTTGCGACTGCGCGTGCAACAGGCCTCGCGCCGCGCCACCGCGCTCAACGAAAGATATCTGCGCCGCATCGGCGCCGACCTGCATGACGGCCCGGCCCAACTCGTGGCCCTGGCGGCGCTGCGCATGGACAGCCCGATATTTTCCAGCGATGGCCATTCAGGCGCAAGCCGCTCGACCGAGGTCACGATGATTCGCAAGACGCTGGAGGATGCGATGCGCGAAATACGCGGCATCTGCACCGGCCTTGTCCTGCCGCAGATCGAGACGGCTGCCGCAACCGACATTCTGCGGCTGGCCGTCAAGGAACACGAACAGAGGACGGGAACGTCGGTGACGCTGACGCTGGCCGGACAGTTGCCTGAACCCGGCGCCTCCGAGAAGATCAGCATCTATCGTTTCGTCCAGGAAGGGCTGAACAATGCCTATCACCACGGGCTAGGCAAGGATCAGGCGGTGAGTGCCGGGATGAAAGGTGGCAGGCTTTTTGTCGAAGTGTCGGACCGCGGGCCGGGTTTCGATCCGACGGCACGGGTCGAGGGCCTCGGGCTCGCCGGCCTCAGGGAACGGGTCGAAAGCATTGGCGGACAGTTCGAAACCTTGACCGGGCCGCAAGGTACGCGTTTGGTGATCCGTCTGTCGGTCGAGGAGCAAGCATGACTGGGACCATTCGCATTGCCATTGTCGACGATCATCCCCTCTTTCGCGAAGGTGTGACGCGCAGCCTGTCGGAGATCGGAGGCTTCGAGATGGTTGGCGAGGGCGCCACGGCGCAGGATGCCGAACGCCTCGCCGCGACGATGCGGCCCGACATCTTGCTGCTCGACATCTCGATGCCGGGCGGCGGGCTGAGCGCGGTCGCAAGCATCCTCGCCAACCATCCCGCCCAGAAGATCGTCATGCTGACCGTCTCGGAGGCCAATGCCGATGTGACCAAGGCGCTGAACGCAGGGGTGAATGGCTATGTCCTCAAAGGCGTCGGATCGCGCGGCCTCGCCGACATCCTGCGCAATGTCGCAGCCGGCGAAAGCTATCTCTCGCCGACACTATCGGCCCGGCTGCTTTCGGATCTCCAGTCCCAGCAGCCGACCGACGGCTTGGCGGAACGGCTGCGGCAGCTCACCGATCGGCAAACGGAAATCCTGCGGCTGGTGGCGGAGGGGCTGAGCAACAAGGAAGTCGCCTTGCGGCTTGAGTTGCAGGAGAAGACCGTCAAACATCACATGACCGGAGTGCTGTCGAAGCTCAATGTGCGAAATCGCACCGAAGCGGCCTTGATGATGCGTGAGTGGCGCGACCGCGACAGGCCCTCCTAAAGCATTTCACCGTTTCACGGAAACGGCGAGCTGCTCTAACTCTTTGTTTTGACGCAATTCCCAAGGGAAAAGCGCTACGCGCATTTCCCGGGAAAACCGCTTCACACTTTTTCTAGAACTGCTTGGGTCAGGTCTGGGGAAATGCGCAGCGGTTTCCCGTCCCGGATTGCGCAAAAGCGCGTCGCGCCTCGGGACCGCAGCCATTGCGGTGCCGAAAACCGGGACGATGCCGGCCGGAAACGAGGTCACCTCCGCCGGGGGGCGGCGGAGGTGACGTGCAAAGCTGACCGTTGCCTGTTGGCCAGCTTCACAAGGCCTTGAGACGATTGGCATCGGCCGGCGTGGCCTGGCGGTCGATGATCGTGCGACCGAGAGCGTCCTTCATGCTGAAACGACCGTTCTCGAGCTTTTCCGTTATGCCGTCGGGATGCCTGACTGTGATCTTGTTGCCGGTCACGTCGACCTTGTCACCGGTCTTTGCATTGACATGGCTCCCGCTCTTACCCTGACTGGATCCTGATTTGCCGTTGTTGCCGTTATTGCCGCTGTTGCCGTTATTCCCATTGCCGTTGCCGCTGTTCCCGCTATTGCTTCCGCCGGAATTGCCGCCGTTGCCGCCCCCACTGTTGCCACCACCACCGCCGCCACTGTTACCGCCACCCTTGGCGTATGCGCTGGCGGTGTGGATGCCGGAAACGGAGCCGTCCAGGAC